>JBQCEJ010000167.1:0-22835 GCA_051960355.1 Verrucomicrobiota bacterium
AAGCTTTCGGTCGCGAAGGGCGGTACCCGACGTTCCGGCGCAACGCCGATCAGGGATTTTCCCCAGGTGGAAAACGGCGCGTTCTGTGAAAAAAAGTTCGCCAGCCGCGGCGCCACGCTCGCGATTCGCGCCCAAGTATGAATCAATCCAAAGGCATAGGCGTGCGGCGGTCGGAGGCGATGTTTGTAGTAGTGCGACAGAAATTCCGCCTTGTAGGTGGCCATGTCCACATGCACCGGGCAATCGCCCTTGCACCCTTTGCACGCCAGACACAGATCGAGAGATTCCTTCACGGCTGGACTGCGCCAACCCTCATCGATGACTTCGCCGCGCAACATTTCAAAGAGCAGATGGGCGCGGCCGCGTGTGGTGTGCTTTTCCTCGTGCGTGACGCGATAGCTGGGGCACATGGTGCCGCCTTCATCGCGCCGGCATTCGCCCACCCCGACGCATCGCAGGGCGGCGCGCGAGAAGCTGTGTTTGTCTTCCGCGAATTTGAAATGTGTGGCCGGTTCCGACGGGTGGTAATCTGTTCCCAGACGCAGATTCTCATCGCGTCGCCACGGCCGGACGACTTTGCCGGGATTCATTTTCCAATCCGGATCCCAGATGGATTTGAATTCGCTGAAGGCGCGGATGAGTTCGGGCCCGAACATTTTCGGCAGCAAATCGCCGCGAGCCTGACCATCGCCATGTTCGCCAGAAATGGATCCCCCATAACTCAAAACGAGATCGGCCGCCTCATCGGTGAACTTCAGATAGTTGCTGATGCCTTCCGCCGTGGTGAGCTGGAATGGAATGCGGCAATGAATGCAGCCCTGGCCAAAGTGGCCGTAGAGCGAAGCGTCGTAGCTAAATTTTTCAAACAGTTTGCGCAGGTCGCGCAGGTAACCACCAACGTGTTCCGGCGGCACGGCGGAATCTTCCCAGCCGGGCCAGGTATCGGTTTTGCCGGGAACAAAGGCGGTGGCGCCCAAGCCCGATTCGCGGATTTTCCAGAGGTGCTCTTCCTCATCCGGGTTGTCGAACAACTTCATCGACGGCGGATTCGGCATCTGCTGAAGAGCGCCCATGAGATCGTGCGCCTTTCGATCCGCGTCGCGCTTGGTGTCGCCGCCGAATTCCACCAGCAGCCAGCCGCGGCCTTCCGGCAGGAGCGTCAGATCCTTTTTATGCAGGCCGGTCTGTTCCATGTAACCGATGAGTTTGCGGTCGATCCCTTCCAAGCCATTCGGCTCAAATTCCATGATCTCGCAAACGTGATCGCCGGCGGAATAAACGTCGGGATAACCCAGCACGAGCAGTGAGAGCGCCTTTGGCTTCTCAATCAGTTGGAGCTTCGCTTCAAGGATCACGACGCAGGTGGATTCGGTGCCGACCAGCGCGCGCGCGACATTAAATCCGTTTTCAGGCAAGAGTTCGTCCAGGTTGTAGCCGGAGACGCGCCGGGGGATGTTCGGAAAGCGCGCGCGAATCAGTTCGGCATAGACATCGCGGAGTTTCTTGAGTCGCGAATAGATTTCCCCGCGACGTCCGCCGTCAGCAATGATTTGTTCCAACGCGCGGTCGCTCGTCGGCCCGACCCGCATTCGGTGGCCGTCATAGGTGAGCACTTCGAGTTCATCCACATTGTCCGCTGTGCGTGGGCCGCCACCTTTGAATTGAGCCAGGACGGAATGGATGCCGCAGGAGTTGTTGCCCAGCATGCCGCCAATCGTGCAATGATTGTGCGTCGCGGGATCAGGTCCGAACGTTAATCCGTGTTGGTCGCCAGCCGGTTTGCGCAAATGATCGAGAACGATTCCGGGTCGAACGCGGGCGAATTTCTGTGCGGGATTAATCTCCAGGATCTGGTTGAAATACTTCGACATGTCCATCACGACCGCGACGTTGCAGCATTGGCCCGCGAGGCTGGTGCCGCCGCCACGCGACAGAATCGGCGCGCCGAATTCCCGGCAGATCGCCACGGTTTCAAGAATGTCCTCGACCGACTTGGGCAGAACGACGCCGATGGGAACCTGGCGATAATTGGAGCCGTCCGTCGCATACAGCGCGCGGCTGCCGTCGTCGAAGCGCACTTCGCCTTCGATGCGGCGCGCCAGTTTGCGCGCGAGTGAAGCGGCGTTGATGTTCAAGGCTCCGGGTGCGTGCGCATGATGGCGGCCGATTCGTTTGGGCGTATTCATCGCGTTCGGTCGGGCTTCAGCGCCCGTGCTCTTTGCCTGCGCCGCTGGTTTCATGCAGACGCGTGTCGAATACGGTGTTGCCGCAGTTGGGACACTTCGGAATTTTCTCACCTTTGTTCACGCGAACCTGATGATGACATTTTTGACATCGAAAATCTCCGCCTTCGCGGGCCTGTTCTCCTGTGTGTGCAGCCATAAAGTTTCTTCTTTGAAGCGGGATCGTCTCACACCATTTCCTTCACTCGATCCTCAAGGATCGTCGTGACAATTTTCATTCGCTTGGGTTCACCACGCGCCAGCGATTCAGCAAAGTGCAACGCCTGCTTGGGTTCAATTTTCGCCGGGAGCGGCGGTTCATTCGCATCGACAATGCACTGGACTACCACCGGGCCGTTCGCCGCCAGCGCTTCCTTCACAATGTCGCCACAGGCGCCGGGCTCGGTGATCGTCATCCCCATGCCGCCGCAGGCGCGCGCGAACGCCGCGAAATCAATCGGGTGCAGATCGCAGCCGAACTCGGGATTGCCAAGCATCACCATTTGCTCCCACTTGATCTGGCCGAGCGTGTTGTTCTTGATGATGAAAATTTTGATCGGCAGTTGATATTTAACGGCGGTGGCGAACTCGGCCATGAGCATCGAAAATCCGCCATCGCCGACGAACGCGATGCATTGGCGGTCGGGATAGGCAATCTGCGAAGCAATGCAGTACGGCAGGCCATTGGCCATTGTCGCCAACATGCCGGAGAGCGAACACATCTGGCCGCGCCGAATTTTAATCTGTCGCGCGAACCACGTTGCAATCGTTCCGCTGTCGCACGAAATGACGGCGTCATCGCGAAGGTGTTTGCCGATTTCCCAGGCGACCACCTGCGGCTTCATCGGCTTGTCCCGGCGCGTGCCGCGTTCTTCCATCAGATCCCACCAGTCGCGCATGTCCTTCTGCTTTTTCTGGATGAACGCCCGATCGTCGTTGCGGCGGAGCAGCGGCAGAAGCCTTTGCAGTGTGCGCTGGCTGTCGCCAACGAGGCCGACGTCCATCGGAAAGCGAAGCCCGATTCGCGTGGGATCGAGATCGAGTTGCACGCCGCGCGCCTGGCCGGGTTTGGGAAGAAATTCCATGTACGGAAACGAACTGCCGATCATGAAAAACGTGTCGCATTCTTCGAAGGCTTCCTGCGATGGACGCGTTCCGAGCAGGCCAATGCCGCCTGTGGTGTAAGGGCAATCATCCGGTACGCACGCTTTGCCGAGCAGCGCCTTGACGATCGGCGCGCCGAGTTTTTCCGCGACTGCGATGAGTTCGTCCGTTGCTTTCAAAGCGCCGCGACCAGCGAGAATGGCAACCTTTTCACCGGCATTGAGAACGTCGGCGGCACGGTGCAGATCTTCATCCGAAGGCAACCCGGCGCGACGGGCAAACACGTCCGTGTTGTGGCCGGGAATGTTGCGGCTTGAAGGCTGGCCTTTCTTCAAAGACATCGACTGGATGTCCACGGGGAAGTTGATATGCGCGACGCCGCGCCGGCTGAGCGCGGTCCGACAAGCGATCGTCGCGACGTTCGAGACGTGCTCCGGCCCCATCACGCGCGCGCTGTAAAGCGCGACATCCATGTAAACGCGGTCGAGATCGATGTCCTGCTGCGAATGCGTGTCGATCAGGTCGTGAAAATGATGGCCGGTGATGGCGAGCACCGGTTGGCCATCCATTTTCGCGTCGTAAAGTCCGTTCAAAAGGTGAATGCCTCCGGGTCCGGATGTGCCCAGACAAACGCCAAGCTTGCCCGTGTATTTGGCGTAGCCACAGGCCATGAACGCGGCGGCCTCCTCGTGTCGCACCTGAACAAAGCGAATGCGCTCCTGCCGCGTTCGCAACGCTTCCATGATTCCGTTGATGCCATCACCCGGCAGGCCGAAGATGATTTCGACGCCCCAGTCCAATAGTGTTTCGATCAGAACATCCGCTGCTGTCATTGCCATAAATTCGCTTTTACCTTTCTTCGTTCCGACAAAATGATTTTCCGTCGCAGGCACCTGTACGAGCCCACGTTCGTTCCGATCGGAAACAGGCTATTGATTTCACACTCAACTCACGTTGAAAGCGCGCCAATGGGTAAAGGCAGGTAATTTCGGGGTGGGGAAATCAACCACTGTGGACGCGCATCGTCCACGGCATTAATCCGGCTGCTGTTGATCGTCGAGGCGCCACTGTTTTGCTTCCGATCGCACCTGATGCAACGTCAACCCGCTTTGCGCCAGCGCCATGCAGCCGGCAATCGAAAGCGGCAGCGTCAGGACGACAAAGGCCAGCAAAGCGAAACCGGTTGCGGCTGGCTTGGGCACTTGAAATAACTGCAATGCGGCCACGCAAAACAGTTGAAACACGCCCACGCTCGCCGGCGTGCTCGGCATGGAAATGCCAACATACGCAATGAGAAACACCACGATCTGAATCTCAATCGGGAGCTGAAATCCATACGCCCACAGCACGAACAAAAACGCCATTCCCTGCACAACGAACTTCAAAAGCGAAAGAGCCAGTGCGGCGACAACCAGGTGCGAGCGGCCAATCGCGCGGATTTCCTCCGCCACCAAACCGCCGAACGCAAAGAGCTTTTGCAGCCATTTCCGACGAAAAAATTCCTGATTCGAACCGCCGCGGCCTTTGCGCAGGACAATGACGGCGCCAATCACGACACCGATGCCGATGATCGCCGCCCAGACCTTGGCCACGCCCGCGATCCTGCCCGGCAGCGGAAAGAAGATCGCGGTCAGACCGATTCCCAACGCGAGCCACAGGCCATCGAAGAGCCGTTCGACCAGCAGCGACGGAACGATGCAGGCCACGGGCTTGCGCGCCCAACGCGAGGCGAGATACAGCCGAACGACGTAACCCACGTGCACCGGCAAAACGTCGTTCGCAAAGCGCCCCGCGAAAACCGCCTGCGTGGTTTGCCTCACAAAAAGCCGAGCCACCGGTCTCAGTAGAATCTGCCATTCCCAACCCGCAATGACGTAAACCAGCAGATCAAAAATAATCGCGGGTGCGATGAGCCACCATTTTACATCCGTGAACGATTGGAACAGTTCAGGAAGCTTCAGATCGTGAAAGACCCAATACAGACATGCGCCCGTCAGCCCATAGCTGAACACGTAACGGAGCAGTCGAGTTGGAACGCCTGGCGTTCTTGCGCACGGCACGGGTCGATTCGCTTCCATGGGGACGTGCGGACTGGATTGTTGTGGTGGCACAGCCATCGTGATGGCGCCCCGCTCGGGATCGCGTTTGATCTGGAACGGACGAGTCAGAGTGTTCCTGTTTGGCAACCTCGCAAACAATAGGGTGTAAACCGAACGATTCTGGTCGAAGTGACTTGAAGCCACAAACGAACGGCTCTCGTTCACCATTCAGGAATCTGGTGAGCGAAACGGTTAAATGAATGGCTTCTGAATGTTCAGCAGAAGGCTTTCCCAGAACGAATCGTCGGTCAAACCGGTTGCTGAATCCGGTTTGACCGACGCCAAGGCGTCAGGTCCGGTGGGTTTGCCATGTCCTCAAAACCATGACGCTTCAGCACAGTTCGATCGCGGCTTTTGGGATCGATCGATTACCGCTGGTGCAATTCAGACGCGAGTTGTTGCCGAAACTCACTGCGGCTCGATCCGGATGGAGTGGGTGAGGGGAACAAAGGCGCTCGCAATCTGCTGTCCAAGCGGGTGACGCACCTTTTCGGTGAGCGCGGCAGTGGTGTCCGCGTCGGCTTTACCTTCGGGTCCGTGGAACAACTCTTTGATCTGGCGGGTTTCGTACTTTTGCTTTTCCGCCACGGCGGCATCGACTTTGGCGAACGCTTCCGAAAATGGATTGACGGCGAATTCATCGGCGAGATTGATGCCCGTCGCCAGTTGGGCCGCGGAATAGGAATGCGTTTCGCTGCCCCAGGTCACGGCATAATTCGCAGCGGTGCCGCCGTGAACAACGAGTGTGAGCCGATTCAGCTCCGCATTGAACGGCACCAGTGTCATGCCCGAACGAATTGAGTTGTCCTGATCCAGAGCGCCGGTTGCGCAGAACGGATAACGCGTGCTGGTGAGTGTGAGCGTGCCATCCGCAAAGCGATTCACCGTGTGACCCGCAGTAGCCGTCGCTTTGCCAGAACCCAGATCAACCGTGAACGTGCCGAGATCGCCGTCCAGTCCCATCGCTTTCAAAAACGCGTAAGCCATGATTAGATGTCCCGCCCAATCCGGGTGAACGCCGTCTTTGCCCGCGACCGCGTAGCCTGGCCCGAACTTCTGGCGCGCATTGAAGTCAGCGGTGAAGAGCGGCCAGAAAACATCGGCGAAATTCACCTTCTCCTGCGCGGCTATCGCGATGTCGATATTTCGCAACTGGCAGAGATTCAGATTCAGGTCCTCGACCGGCGCATTGACGTTGGGAGCCCAGCGCGGTGTGAGCCCCACACAACCGGGCGAGCCCAGGACGACGCGGGCGCCCGCGGCTTTGAGCGCGCGAACAATCTCCAGCATGTTGTTGCGATACCAATGACCGGTGGCTTCGTCATAGGCGCGATAGCGATGATCATTCATGCCGTAGCAGGTCGTGGCCACGGTCGGATGAAAGCGCAGGCAATCATTCGTCATGCGATGCACGAAGCCCTCGGCGGTTTCACCGCTCCAGCCAAACTGCCGCGTTTTGATCTTCAACTCCGGCACGCAAACGGTGAGATAGGTTTCAAGAATGCGGGAATACATTTTCTGCTCGGTGATGGAATCGCCGATGATGGCGAGCCGGTCGCCGGGTTGGAGCAGCAACCCATGCGGCATTGGCGCTTCCTGCGGTTCAAATTTTGCGAAATGCGGATCGCTCGGTTTGGACGCTGCATCGGCCGCGCGCGCCACCAGACAGGCGGAGGAAAAAGTGGCGAGCGCAGTGACTGTCAGGAGCGATTGCCGCAACCAGAGAGGAAGGAATTTCTTCATAAAGATTTTCAATGGCGATGGGATGTCGGTTGTTGTTTGATGATGAGCGTTGTTGGAAAGCTTTCAATCCTTATCAAGGTTCCCAGACAGCGCGCCAGAACTTCAGGTCGGCATCAAACGGCGCCGTGTTGGTCCAATCGAGCGTGCTGCCGGTCAGCGTGTTGGTCGCAAGGGAAGTCCAATTCACCAGGTTCGATGAGGTTTGAGTGATATACGTCGCGCCACTCTGGCCTTGGATTTGCAGAATGTATCCGTCATCCGCGCCGGGCAAGACAACGAGCGCGGGAGCGGCGGGCGGAATCGTGAGCAGCGTGACGGAATACGGCGGAAACGTCGCGGCGAACTCAGAGCCCGCGATGGCGAGGGTGTTGGTGGCGATGTCTTGCGCGGCGGCCGGGCCATTGGTGCGCGTGGCTTCGTCCTGGGCGATCCCGAACGAGCGCGCGGTCGCCTGGGTCGACGGCTTGAAATGGGCGAGCTGCACTTGCGCGGTCTGGGTCGCGGCGCGGTCCTTGTTGATCACAAGCAGTGCCAGCGCGCCATGGGCTTTGCGGGCGGCGAACAGGGACAGCAAAGAGTAATTGCTGGTCCCGTCCAGAATGGTGTCACCGGGTTGAGCGAAATATTGCATCAACTTGAACGTGTAGAAGGTTGGGTAGCGCGTGTTGGAACCGCCAATGATTCCGAGATCGCCGTTGGAGCGCCAGCCGTAGAGCGACGAATTGAAATCGCCGCCCGTGTCGGGGCCGTTGCGCAGATCCCACCAGATAAAACTGTTGAACTCGGTTTTCATCAGAGCCGCGAGGCTGTCGGCCAGATAAAGGCCGTTGACGATGCTCGTGGATTGGCGGCCCTGATTGCCGGCGTCAGCGTTGTTTTCCGTGCAGAGCAGTTCGATGTTGGTTCCGCTGCTGCCAATGTAGTCGGTGAGCTGCTGACGCAGATCGGCAGCATCGTTGGCCCAGTTGGCTGAGGCTTGCAGCAGCGTTTGATCATTGTCCGACTGGTATTCGGGATAGATGTGATAGACCAGGAAATCGGGCAGGACGCCGAGCGATTTCAACGTCGCCAGCATCACCGGCGTCCAACCGAAATGGGTTCTTCCAGTGCGGGCATTGTAAGCGGGATGATTGGTATAGCCGTTGATCGAGCTGTCTTCGCCCGTGGCGACGGGCACACCGATTTTGATGGTCGGATCGGCGGCCTTCATCTGGGTGATGTAAGTCGCCGCGCGCGTGGCGTAGGTGTAGGCGTCATGCGGAAAGATGTTCGTGTCCGTTTCCCAAGTCCCATAATTTTCATTGCCGACCTCCCAATACTTGAACGCGAGATGATTGGTGTTGTTGGCGTGGCGCACCCAGGCGGCGGCTTCTTCCGGCGTGCCGGTTCCGTAATTCACGGTGATCATTGCCTGCGCGCCAGCATTGGTGGCGACGTGGACGAAATTGCTGAACCGGACGCCCCACGTCCAGGTGTTGGTCAAGGATTTGCCGGTGGCCCAGTGGTATTCGTCTGAAAGCGAGCCGCCGGGAAAACGCAGGATGCGTGTGCCGAGTTCCGCCAGAGCATTGGAGGTGCTCGTCGTGTCGAAATAGTTGTCCCAAATGGCGGTGTTCAAACCGAACCAACGGGCATCGGCGGAGCGCAAGGTTTGAGTGACATCGACACTGAGCTGCACAGGCGAGGGCGGGATCGCGGTCAGATTGAGGTCGTCCAGACTGAAACCGCCGACCTTGGTTCCATTAACCAATTGAAACGTCAACCGGTTGAGATTCGTCACGTTCGCAATGCCGAGCGCATTGAAGGAAATGAAATCGTGCCGCCAGCTGTTGGTTGGGAGGGGCGCGAGTTGGTAAGCCGGCGCAGAGTTGGAGCCGAATTCCGCATAGATGCGCACCACCTGTCCGCCGGTCGAACCGCCATTCACCCAGAAATCCAGGTTCGTGAACGAACCCGGATTGAAATCGGAATGCCAGATGGAGATCGCCTGCCAGACGGTGCCTGAGAAGCTGATCGCCTTGGCTCCTGAATGGACCGGTCCAGTGCTGTTGAAATCATGGGTGCCCCAACTCCAGTCCTGAAAGCCGTTGCTCAATTGGTCGGCGTAGATCGCGAGATTGGTCTGTGCGCCGGCATCCATTCCGGCGCAGGCACACACGGCTGCAAAAAATCGGATCAGACTGCGGCGCGATGACTGTGACCAGAACATGCACTCAAGAATGAGTTCGCAGGGAATGACTGCAAGCCAAATGACGGCACGAAGCCGGCGCAAACACCAGACGCCGTCCGCTTCTAAACCAGAGGACCATGCAGTTAAGCGGGAGCGGGCAGCGATAGGCTGCAACCTCTGCCTTACTTCGGCATCTGCAAGCCGACTTTCGCCGCCACTTGGGAGACATCTTTGTCGCCGCGAGCGGAAAGGTTCACAATCACCAGCGAATCTTTGCTCATTGTGGGCGCGCGCTGGATGATTTCAGCGACGGCATGGGAGCTTTCCAACGCGGGAATGATGCCTTCGAGGCGAGCCAATCTCATGAATGCTTCCAGCGCTTTTTCATCCGTCGCGTAGGTGTATTCCACACGGTGGGCGTCGCGCAGGAACGCGTGTTCCGGTCCGACGGCGGCATAATCCAGACCGGCGCTGACGCTGTGGGTGGACTGAATCTGGCCGAACTCATCCTGCAAAATGTAACTGCGGGTTCCTTGCAGCACGCCGAGTGAACCGCCTTGAAAGCGCGCTGCATGTTGCTCGGGCCGGATCCCGAGGCCGCCGGCTTCGACGCCGACCATCTTCACGCTTTGATCTTCCAGGAAGGGATAGAACAGCCCGATGGCATTCGAACCGCCACCGACGCAGGCAATCAACAGATCCGGCAGGCGCTTTTCCTGTTCGAGAATTTGCCGCCGCGCTTCGTCACCGATCACGCGCTGGAAATTGCGCACCATCACCGGATATGGATGCGCGCCGTAGGCTGTGCCCAGGATGTAATGCGTGCTGCGGATGTTCGTCACCCAATCGCGCATGGCTTCGTTTACGGCTTCCTTCAACGTCTTTTGACCCGCATGCACCGGCACCACTTCGGCGCCGAGCATTTTCATGCGATAGACGTTGAGCATCTGGCGTTCGCAATCGACGGCGCCCATGTAGATCACGCACTTCAACCCAAACATCGCGCTGACCGTGGCCGTGGCGACGCCGTGCTGGCCCGCGCCGGTTTCGGCGATGATGCGGGTTTTGCCCATGCGCTTGGCCAGGAGAATCTGGCCGATGGCGTTGTTGATCTTGTGCGCGCCGGTGTGGAGCAAGTCTTCGCGTTTGAGATAAATTTTTGCGCCGCCGAGTTCCTTGGTCAGCCGTTCGGCGAAGTAGAGCGGAGTCGGCCGGCCGCAGAATTCGCGCAGGTAATATTGGAACTCGCGCTGAAACTCCGGGTCGTGCTGCGAGCGGAAATATTCTTCCTCCAGTTCCTTGAGCGGATGCATCAACGTCTCGGGCACGTAACGTCCACCATACGGACCGAAGTGGCCCTGGGCATCGGGCAAATTATCAGCAACGACTTGGCTCATGGCCTGAACCTAGTGGAAACTGCGGAGCGGAGAAAGTGGGAAAGTGCTTGAACGGCTGCGGCAAGCTCCATTGCGGTATGCCTTGGCTGCCCGTGATTACACGCCGCGAACATTGGTGATGAACTCGCGCAGTTTGCGATGATCCTTCCGGCCCGGCGCCGATTCCACGCCGCTGGAAACATCCACGCCGAACGGTTGCACGCGCCGAACCGCTTCCGCGACATTCTCGGGAGTCAAACCGCCGGCCAGGAAAATCGGTTTGCCAAACCGCTTCGCCTCCACCGCCAGATCCCAATTGAATTTCTCGCCCGTGCCGCCCAGGCCTTTGGCGGAATAGGCGTCGAGCAGCCAGGCGTCCGTAGGAAATTGCTCCAGCTCTTTCAGCGATTCTGCATCGCGAACGCGAAACGCTTTCATGCTCATCAGACCGAACTGCGTGCAGAACTCCGGCGTTTCGTCCCCATGAAAATGCAGCACGCTCAAGCTGCATACAGCCATCGCACGCAGCACCAGTTCTTCCGTTGGATTGACGAAGACACCGACTTTCAGCAGGAAGGGCGAAAGCTCGCGAGTGATCTGGGCGGCGGCAGCCACCGTGATGTGGCGTGGGCTTTGATCATAGAACATGAAGCCCAAAGCATCCGCGCCCGCCTCCGCAGCAGCCAGTGCATCGGCGGAATTCGTGATGCCGCAAATTTTAACTTTGACGCTCATAAGCCGCGACAGCATTCCACGTCTGGTAACGAAGCTCAAATCTGTTTCGAGAGCATGAATTCGATGGCGAGCTGTCGGAAAATGCGATGGAGGCGAAGATTGTTTTGCATTCGGCTGAGCGGCTGAAACCGCTGGTACCCCCACCCTGAATTGAACAGGGATCGCACGTTTAGGAAACGCGAGCTCTATCCATTTGAGCTATGGGGGCAGGCTGTGGGCCCGGCGTATCAATCAACGAGATATTCGGATAGCCGAGTTCTGCGCCCGGCTCAAATACAATATTTCCAAACGCGCCGAAAGAGGCGGCGGCTTAGGCGGGAAGGCAGACTTCCAGTGCGAGGCGTTGTTCGAAAAGTTGTCTCACTTTGGCGACCAGCGCGGCGGGAGTGATCGGTTTTGTGACAAAGTCGGTGGCGCCCGCCTCGAAGCCGGCACAGCGTGGCAATTGGCCCGTGAGGCCACTGACCATAATGATGGGAATATCTTTGGTATTCGCATCCTTGCGCAATATCTCGCAAACGGCGAACCCATCGAGTTCCGGCAACATGACGTCGAGCAGAATCAGGTCGGGACGATGCGCGCGGGCTTTTCGGACCGCTTCGATGCCATCCGTTGCTGTGGCGATCGCGAAGCCCTCTTCCTTGAACTGGAGGCGCAGGAGTTCCAGCAATTCTGCGTGATCTTCCACTACCAGAATCTTTTTCCGCCTGAAAAGAGTTGTTCGATTCATTTTGATGATTTAATTCCGAGCCTTCGGTGTTTATCCGCTTCGGACCGCCAGCTTCGATTCCAAGCAGGCCATGTGCCGAGCCCGGTCTGGAAAGCATCTTTTGGCCCGGAGAAGCTGCTGCGGGCGACCTCGAGGGTGAATAATAGCCGACCGCAGAGAGTCTGATTTATATGAAATCCGGTTCAAAATCGCGTATCCTATAGTGTGTGTTATGAAAACTAGAATTTTATGGAAATGGGGTCTGGCGTTGAGCCTGGCCGTGTTTCCATTCCTCGGGCGAGGTCAGGGAACGACCAATTCAGCCGTCCCGTCCCTTGGCCCGGGTTCTCCCGGAATGGCGGCTTCCAATGCCCCGTCTCCTGCCCAGGCGGAGATCGACCTCGAAAACGCTCCCGTGCAGGTGGTGTCGCCCGCGATACCACCCACCAATTCGCTTTCCGCGCCCGCGCTGGAAATCGTCAAGCTGGCCCAGGCTGGCGTGGATGAGAGCGTCATGATGGCTTACGTCACGAATTCGGCGAACGTTTTCAATCTGGGCTCCGACGACATTGTTTATTTGAACGATATTGGCGTTTCGAGTCCTGTCATCACGGCGATGATTCAGCGCGATCAATCCGTTCGAGCCGCTGGCCCTGGTGAAATGGCGAACACGCCAAACGCTTCTTCCGGTTACACCAATCAACTGGTTCCCGCTCCCGGTGCGCCGACCCCTTATGATCAGCCTGTGAACACTGCCCTCCCGCCCGAGTCGCAGGACACCGTTCAATATGTCGAACCGAGTGAACAGCCGAATGTCACTTACGAATATTTTTACAACTCGCTCTCGCCTTATGGGGCGTGGGTCAACGTCGATGGTTACGGCCTTTGCTGGCAGCCGACGGTGGCGCTGGTTGATACTTCGTGGCAACCCTATGGCGATCGCGGACGCTGGCTGTATTCGGATTACGGTTGGTATTGGGCTTCGGATTATTCGTGGGGCTGGGCGCCGTTCCATTATGGCCGTTGGTTCCACCATAGCCGCCGGGGCTGGTGCTGGGCGCCGGATACCGTCTGGGGCCCGTCCTGGGTGAGCTGGCGTTACACGCCTGATTATTGCGGTTGGGCACCCTTGCCGCCCACAGCGTGTTACCGGCCCGGTTTTGGATTCACTTACTATGGCAGTTCTGTAGGAGCGAGTTTCAGCTTCGGTTTGACGGCGAGGCACTACGCGTTTGTGCCGGTGAGGGACTTTTGTGATCGGTATCCGTACCGCCATCGGGTGCCGGATCGCACGGTTTCACAACTGTACAACAACACGGTTCCGGTCCATCAATACGAGCACGACAACCACAATCGCATCATCAACCGCGGGATTCCTGTGGAACACGTGCGCTCGGTGACACGGACGGATATTCAACCGGTGCAAATTCATCGGACGGATCGGCTGATGAACCGGACTCGCGGTGAATCGCAGAGCGGCCGGACAGTTACAGTCTTCAATCCCAATCTGCCGCAACCGCAAACTCAAACGCGCCTCGTTGGCGAAGGGGTGCCGCCCGCGCGCAGCTTCACTCGCGGAGGAACGACTCCAACCCGCAATCCATTCATTGCGCCCGGGACGACGAGCCCCCAACGGTTGAACACTCCGCAATCCGGGTCCTCGGAGCGCGGTCACCAGAGTCCTATGGTTCGGCCGGATCGTCCACAAACGACGCGGCCCAGCGGAACCCAGGAGCCCAATACCACGCGCCCGAATGCACCCCTGATCTTGCGAGGCCCGAGCCGATCTGGCTCCAGCGGCAGCAGCGGAAATCAATCCAGTCCATGGTCCGTTCCGAGCCGCGGCCAGGTGAATCCCGGACACGAACGCGTCGCGCCACCGACGGTGATTCCGCCAACCCCGCCGACGCCGCCAACGCCGCCGACCCCTCCCACGCCACCCACGCGAACGTTTCCATCTCATTCCGCGCCGCCGACCCGGGCTCCTTCTCGTCAATCGTACAGCGCTCCCGTCCCCGTCCAGCCGTCGCAACCTTGGGCTCCGGCACAGACCTACAGCGTCCAACCGCAAGCGCCGAGAGTGATTCAGCGGGAGACGCCCAGCTACACTCCACCGCCTCGTAGCGTGACGCCAACTGCACCTCCGGTTCAACGGCAGCAAGTTGTTCCGAGTTATCAGCCGCCGCAAATTCGGGAGCAGCCGAGATCGTTTCAAAGATCGGCACCGATGCCGCAGGTGGAAACGCGGCAGGCGCCAAACATGTCCTCGTCCCGAGTGCAAGTGCCGCAGCCAGCCCCGCCTGTTGCTTCGGGCCAGCGCGAAATGCCTCAGAGAAGATCCCGCTAGGTGGGCTGAACGGATCACGTCAATTGGCCTCGCGCGCAGGCTGCAACCGCTAAGGTAACGGTCTTGGCTTGCCGTGTTGGACCTCGCGAATGAACTGCTTCGGCACGCCGGACCTTTTCTTCTTTTGCATTCTCAAGGTGGTTGGCACTATTCGCGCCGATGGGCATCACGCCGCAGCAACTTCGCCAAATGGAAGAGCGCTTAAAACGCTCGCCACGTGCTGTGACGCCTGTTCTCAATCCCGCGCCAATCCACGCCAGTGCCGCCGCGCACCAAGTCATTCTCGGGCTGGATCCGTCCTTGCGAGGCACCGGTTTTGGCGTCATTCGGCTGGCGCGACCCCATCCGGAGACACTCGCACACGGCACGATCACCTGTCCGGCTGGCTGGGAACACTCCCGCTGTCTTGCGAACATCGTGCAGCACTTGCGCGCGGTTGTGAAAGAGCATCGACCCACCGTTTGTGTGGTCGAAGGCATCTTTTTCGCGCAAAACCTGCGCACGGCAATCATCATGGGAGAAGCCCGAGGCGCGGCCATTTCCGTCATCGCTGAAGCCGGGCTGGAGGTTTATGAAATCGCCACCCGCAAAGTAAAGCTGGCGATTGTCGGTTACGGCGCGGCGCAAAAGCTGGCGGTCGCGAAAATGGTGCAGCGCATGTTGCACCTGGTCGAGTTGCCCGCTCCGGATGCCGCTGACGCCCTGGCGTTGGCGTTGACGCACGCGCAGGAATACAGCCGCTTTTCTTTGAATCCTCCGAAACGAATCTGATGATCACCTTCATCCAAGGCAAACTCGTGGAAGCACTGCCCACGCAAGTCACCGTTGATGTGGCGGGCGTCGGTTATGAGGCGCTGATCCCGCTTTCGTCATTCGATAAACTGCCGCAGCCCGGCGAGAACGTGAAGCTGCTCACGCAATTGGTCATCCGCGAAGACGCCCATCTTCTGTTTGGTTTTGCCACCGCGGCGGAACGCGATTTGTTTCGCCTGCTCGTCAATACCGTCAGCGGTATTGGTCCGAAAACCGCCTTGAACATTCTCAGCGGAATCAGCGTGGCGGCTTTCCGCGGAGCCGTGGCCAACAACGACGTGAAGGCGCTCTCGCAGATTTCCGGCGTTGGAAAGAAAACCGCTGAAAGGATCGTCGTTGAATTGAGAGACAAAGTCGGAGCAGCCGGCGCGTGGGAAGCCGCCAGTGCGCATCGAATCCTATCCGTCACCGATCAAAAACTGAACGACGCCGCGCTCGCGCTGGTCGCGCTCGGGTTCAAACAGATCGATGCTCACGAGGCCGCCCGCGCTGCGCAGGCCCTCTTGGGTGAATCAGCCACCGTGGAAAGCCTCGTCCGCGCCTGTCTGAAAAAAGGCGCATGATGGCCGCGCAACCTTCCAAACCTGAGACCCGCCGAACGGCTCGCAAATCTGGAGTCGTCGTGCCGCACGAGGCGCCTTGGTATCAGAAGCTCGCCACCTGGCTGATCTTCGTGGTGCTGACCGCATTGATGCGCACGTTTCGTTACACCTGGAACGACCGTGGTGGGATGATCCAAAACGACACCGACGAGCCAGCGATTTTCGCGATCTGGCACAATCGTTTGGCGCTCTGCATGGAAGCCTATGACGTTTACAGCCGCGGCCGAAATGGAGCGGGCTTGGCCGCGATGGTCAGCGCGAGCAAGGATGGAGGGTTTCTGGCGGAAATCCTGGAACGTTTTCGGGTGCAACCGGTGCGGGGTTCATCCAGTCGGCGCGGCCCGCAGGCTTTGCTCGAACTGACCACCTGGGCCGAGCGGGGTTATGACATCGCGATCACGCCCGATGGACCGCGTGGTCCGTGTTATCTGGTGCAGGACGGCGTCATGGTGCTCGCGCAATTGACCGGCTTACGCATCATTCCCGTTTCCTACAACGTGCAGTGGAAAATCCGGTTGAAAAGCTGGGATCGGTTTCAGATTCCAATTCCGTTTTCCAAATGCGAAATGAATTCAGGCGCGCCGATTCGAGTTCCGCGAAATGCGACCGACGAGGAGCGCGCTGTTTTACGCCAGCAGTTGGAGGATTCGTTGAAAGCGATGACCCGCGACTGAGGGTCACCAGCCCAACTGCGCGAGATAGCGATACAGCCGGTAGCGTCTCACCACCGCCTTCACGTATTTCTTCGTGCTCGGGAAGCCAATCTCTTCGGTGAACACCAGGCTGTTCGTGGCTGCGCTGCCGCGATTCCACTTCAGGAGATTGCCGCGTCCGGCATTGTAATCGGCGAGCGCGTAGGGAATCGGGTCGTCGGTTCGCTGATAGCGTTTCAGCAACTTGCTGAAGTAGAAGGTTCCAGCCATCGCGTTCGTGGCGGGATTCAGACAGTGCTCGTGATTCAGAGCGCCAAGGTGCTCCTCATCGGCCCATTCCTGCGCCGCAATATCCTGGATTTGCATCAGACCGATTTCGCCCGCGCGCCCGCGGATTTCCGGTTCGAATCGGCTCTCGCGCCAGACGATGGCTTTCACCAGCAGCGGATCAACATGGTAGCGTTTGGCAGCCGCGTTGATTTGCGGGAAGAAGCGTTTTTCTCGCTGTTGCTCGCGCCACAGATACAGCGCCGATCCAGATATCAGCAAGAACAGCAAAAACAAAATGGCACGGCGGCGTTTCACCGTTGAAATGTAACGAGTGCCAATGACCGGGGCACAGGAAAAATTTGCGCATCGGAAAGCAGCGGCAAACGCACCGCAGTTCAGACGCATTTGAGAGGTGTTGAGGCGTGATCAATCGTGCTGGCATTTGGGCTAGGGTGACTTCAGCACCGCTTTTGATTGGAAGGACCGCAAGCAAGGGATTTCGCGATACACTATTCGTTTCGTTGAATTCGGGCTGATCCCTCGTCCCTAACCTGAAGCGCACCCCTTTTAGCACCAAAAGACAATAGGCACTGACCCAATAGCCAAGTCCCGGCTTCCCACTCCATGATGTTCCGAGTGACGGCCTCTTAGTCTGTGCCGCCGTCGCAAAGGAGTCGTGGTGATGGCTGACGAAGGAGGGGACGAAACGAGCAATCAAAAGACTTTGAACGCAGGCGTTTTTCGGGCGCTCACGTTCCCCTCGGCGGAGGCGCTGCTGCAATCCAACGCGGTCACCGCCGCTTGCCTCACGCACGTCGGTCTGCAATCGCCAGCCGGGGAATAGGTCGGCAAGCCGGTGCAACGAACAACAAAGCCAAAAAAAGGGAAAACATGAAACTCAAACGCTCCCTCGTACTCGGGACGACGCTCGCGTCTGTCGTCTTCGCAACGGTGAGTTCAGCCAATGCTGAAATTCAAACCACCGACACGCCCGGTTCGCCCGGTGCTACCACCACCATTTCCGGCAAGCAACTCCCCGCACCCGATCCGAAATTCAACGGCGTGATCAAGGAAGATGCCCTCCAGTCGAAAGCTTGGTGGGCGCCGCGCATCGTGCCGCCCAAGGGTGCGCCCAATGTCCTGCTCATTATCACCGACGACTCGGGCTTCGGTGTGCCCAGCACGTTCGGCGGCGTCATTCCGACGCCCGCGATGGATCGGGTCGCGAAGGCCGGGTTGCGTTACAATAATGTCCACTCCACCGCGCTCTGCTCGCCGACGCGCGCCGCGCTCATTACCGGACGCAACCACCACTCGGCCAGCTTCGGCGTTATCTCGGAGCAGTCCACCGGCTTCCCGGGCTACAACAGCATCATCAACAAGGACAAGGCCACCATCGGGCGCATCCTCAAGGATAACGGCTACGCAACCTCGTGGTTTGGCAAGGACCACAACGTTCCCGCCTTCTGTGCCAGCGCGGTTGGCCCATTCGACAATTGGCCCATCGGACAAGGCTTCGAGTATTTCTACGGGTTCATCGGCGGCGACGCGAATCAGTGGCAGCCGAATCTGTTCCGCAACACCACGCAGATTTATCCGTTCGAAGGAAAGACCAACTGGAATCTTGTCACTGGCATGGCGGACGACGCCATTGATTACCTGAACCGCATCAATCAGATAGACCCTGGCAAACCGTTCTTCGTTAAATATGCACCCGGCGCCACCCACGCGCCGCATCATCCCACCCAGGAGTGGGTGGAAAAAATCCGCGCGATGCATCTCTTCGACGACGGTTACGAGAAATTGCGCGAGCGCATTTTCGCGAACCAGAAACGCCTCGGCGTGATTCCAAAAAACACCCAACTCGAACCCTGGCCGACGAACATCCTCAAGCGTTGGAATGCCTGCACCGCCGAGGAAAAGAAGCTTTTCATTCGTCAGGTGGAAATCTTCGCGGCGTATGAGGCTTACAACGATTACGCAATCGGCCGCGTCATCCAGACCATCGAGGATATGGGCAAGCTCGACGACACGCTCATCATCTACATCAACGGGGACAACGGCACGAGCGCGGAGGGCGGCCCGGTTGGCACGCCCAACGAAGTTGCATGGTTCAACGGCGTCAGCATGATGCCGGTGGCTGAACAGATGAAATGGTACGACGTTTGGGGCACGGAGCAGACGTACAACCACATGTCGGCGGTCTGGTCCTGGGCCTTCGACACGCCATTCACCTGGTTCAAGCAGAACGCCTCCCGCCTCGGCGGTATTCGTCAGTGCATGGCCGTCTCCTGGCCCGGCGCCATCAAGGATCAGGGCGGCCTCCGCGAGCAGTTTATACACGTCATTGACATCGTGCCCACCATCCTTGAGGTCTGCGGCATCTCCGCGCCTGAAACCGTGGACGGCATCCAGCAGAAGCCCATTGAAGGCACGAGCTTTGCCTATACCTTCGACGCCAAGAACGCCAAGGAACCGACCCGGCACAAGACCCAGTACTTCGAGATGATGGGCCAGTGGGCGCTGTATCACGAAGGATGGTTCTTGAGCACAAAGGTCAACCGCGCGCCTTGGGAAGCCTTCGGCCCCGCCAACCCCGACCCGCTCAACAATCAAGTCCTCGAACTTTACAACCTCGACCAGGACTTCAGCCAGTCCCAGGACCTCGCCGCCCAATATCCGGATAAGGTGAAAGAGCTGAAGCAGATGTTTATCGAAGAAGCCAAGAAGTATCAGGTCTTTCCGATGGATGCCTCGGTGGCGGCGCGTATGGTGGCCCCGCGCCCGAACATCACCGCCGGCCGCACCGAGTTCGTGTATACCAAACCGATGATCGGCCTGCCGCAGGGCGATTCGCCGATGTTGCTCAACGCCTCCTACACCATCACCGCAGATATCACCGTCCCTGAAGGCGGCGCGGAGGGCATGATCCTGACCTCTGGCGGACGCTTTGCCGGCTACGGCTTCTACCTGCTCAAGGGCAAACCAGTGTTCCTCTGGAACATGCTCGACCTCGAACGAACCAAGTGGGAAGGCACCGACGTGCTCACGCCCGGCAAGCACATCCTGGAATTCGATTTCAAGTATGACGGTCTCGGCCTCGCCACGCTCGCGTTCAACAACATGAGCGGCATCGGTCGCCCCGGCACCGGCACGCTCAAGGTGGATGGCAAGGATTTCGTCACCAAAACCATGGAGAAAACGCTGCCGATCACCCTGCAATGGGACGAGAGCTTCGACATCGGCTCGGACACGCTGACTGGCGTGAACGACGCCGACTATCAACCGCCCTTCGCGCTGACCGCGAAGCTCAACAAGCTGACGATCAAAGTGGACCGACCGGAATTGTCACCCGAGGACATCAAGAAACTAGAGGCCGGTATGAAGGCCACTGCCGACGCCAAGTAACAGAGACGTTTCGTCTGTGAACCACGCGGTACGCTCGCACGAGCGTCCCGCGATTTCGCGATCGAAGAAAAGCGAAACGGAAGTTTCAACAGGAGCAAACGGAGATAAACGGGATGAATAGTCCGTCTTGCTTACCTCCTATACGATCCGGGCTTTCACAATCCGTGTATTTTCCAATCCAACATAGCAGGCCAACGAAAGGGAAAATCTGATGAAAACGCTGACGCTCGTAACGCTCGTTGCCGCCTTGAGCGCTATCGCGGTTCGCGCTGCCGACCCGCTTCCTTCGTGGAATGACGGTGCAACCAAAAAATCCATCACCGCCTTCGTCGAGAAGGTCACGAAAGCTGGCTCGCCGGATTTCGTGCCGCCAGCCGAGCGCATCGCCACCTTTGACAACGACGGCACGCTTTGGGCGGAGCAGCCGATGTATTTCCAACTCGTCTTCGCGCTGGATCGAGTGAAGGCCCTGTCGCCGCAACATCCCGAATGGAAATCCAAAGAGCCATTCGCCTCTCTGCTCAAGGGCGACGTGGAAGGCGTGCTCGCCGGCGGTGAACGCGCAGTGGTCGACGTTGTCATGGCGACGCACGCCGGGATGACCACGGCGGAGTTCGAGCAAATCGTCAAAGGCTGGATCACGACCGCGAAACATCCGAAGACCGGGAAGCTTTACACGGAAATGGTTTACCAGCCGCAGCTCGAACTGCTCGATTATTTGCGCGCGAATGGTTTCAAGACTTACATCGTGTCCGGCGGCGGCATCGAGTTCATGCGGCCTTGGGCGGAAAAAGTGTATGGCATCCCGCCCGAACAGGTTGTCGGCAGCAGCATCAAGACGAAATATGAAATGCGCGACGGCAAACCCGTGCTCGTGCGATTGCCGGAGATCAACTTCATCGATGACAAAACCGGCAAGCCGGTCGGTATCAACTCGCACATTGGCCGGCGTCCCATCGCAGCGTGTGGAAATTCGGATGGCGACCAGCAAATGCTGGAGTGGACACAGGTCGGCCGCGGCGGGCGGTTGATGATGCTCGTCCATCACGACGATGCCGTGCGCGAGTTCGCCTATGGCGCTAAATCCAAGATTGGCACGTTCTCCGACGCACTCATGGCTGAGTCGAAGAAAGACGGCTGGACGGTCATCAGCATGAAGGATGACTGGAAGCGCATCTTTGCTTTTGAGAAATAGGATAACGGAAGACGCCCAACAATTTTCTTAAATCGCAAGAGGTCCGGGCAACCGTTTTCCGAGGAAGCGGACTGAATTGCGCACTCGTGCGCTTGGGAAGGAACGCGCACCGGAAAGCTTCCCCGCAAATTGAGGGCACTCTTGGGGTCTCGACACGAGCTCAATACGGCTGCATGCGACGGATGAGGTTTGCCCTGACACTTGACACACTGTTCCCAACCTCCAACCTTCAAAGACAATGATCGCCCGCGTCACTCTTGAAATCGCGCTCCGCAAGGAGTTCGATTACCTCATTCCGCCCGAGTTGGTGGATCAGGTGGATGTGGGCAGTCGCGTTCAGGTTCCCTTTGGGGCGCGCAAAGTTTTGGGCTGCGTTACGGCCGTTGCCGAGGAATCAGGGCATACGAAGTTGAAGCCGATCATCAAAGTCATCGGCGCGCAAACACTCGTCACGCCCAAGGTTCTCAAGCTCGCCCGTTGGATCGCGGATTATTACTGTTGCGCGCCGGAGATCGCGCTCAAGAGCGTTTTGCCCGAAGCGGTGCGCAAGGAGCAGGCTGGCTGGCGCGAGCGGTTGTATGTGCGCGCGCTGTCGTTCAGCGGCGAGTTGCCCAAGCTCGCCAAACGCCAACGCGAGATCTGGAACATCATTGAGGAGCGCCGCGAATTGCCCTTGCAGGAATTGCTCTCGCTGGCCGAAACCACCGCTTCCACTATTCGCCGCCTCGAAGACAAGGGACTCGTGGCCATCACCACGGAAATCTCCGAGCGCGACCCGTATGCCGGTGAACACATACTGCCCAGTCAGCCCTTGGCGTTGAACCCTGCGCAAGGTGTCGCACTGGAAAAGATCAAAGCCGCAATGGAAGGGAGCGCCAATGGGAAAGCGAAGAGCGAAAGTGAAAAGCCTTCTCCCTCAGCCGTTCGCCATTCGCCATCCTCAACTTTTCTTCTCCACGGCGTCACTGGCAGCGGCAAAACGGAAATTTATCTTCAAGCCATTGCCCACGCCTTGGAGCAGGGGAAAGGTACGATCGTGCTCGGTCCCGAAATTTCGCTCACGCCGCAAACCGTCGAGCGCTTCAAGGCGCGGTTCAGTTCCGGCCCGCTGCAAACGCTGGTAGCTGTTTTGCACAGCCATTTGTCCGCGGGCGAGCGGCACGACGAATGGCACAAGATTCGCCAGGGGCGCGCCCGGATTGTGATCGGCGCGCGTTCGGCGATCTTTGCGCCGGTCGATCCGCTGGGACTGGTCATCGTCGATGAAGAACACGAGCACACCTACAAACAGGAAGAGGCGCCGCGCTATCATGCGCGAGATGTGGCGATCATGCGCGGACAAATGGAAAACTCAGTCGTCGTGCTGGGCTCGGCGACGCCGTCGCTGGA
>JBQCEJ010000168.1:0-20532 GCA_051960355.1 Verrucomicrobiota bacterium
TAACTCCGGTTGGGTGGCTTCCAGCGGTAATAATTGGAATCTCGTCTGCAACGGGGGAATGATCATGGGCGCCTTGGCAGTCGGGACCGAGTCCGAGCCCACGGCCGAATACATCCTTTCCAAAGCCGTGACTTCCGCCGCCGCCGTCATGCGGCGTTACACCACAGATAATGGCGGGTGGTTTGAGGGGCCCATGTATTGGAGTTACGCCACCTCCTACAATATGCGGTTGATGGGTTCACTGGAATCCGCGTTGGGCAGTGATTTCGGCCTGAGCAAAACACCAGGACTCGCGGAAACGGGATGTGAGTCGTTGTACGTGGTCGGACCGGGGAGCCGGGTGGCGTTTAACTTCGCCGATTCGAGCGCCTACAATCTGCGCGGACCGCAGCTTTCCTGGCTTTCGCGGCGCTTCAACCGGCCTGAGTTCAGCTGGTACACGCGCACCAATTCCGGCGTCGAGACGCTCGACTTGCTGTGGTACGATCCGCGCGGGAACGATCCGCAAACGACCGGATTGCAACCGGACAATTATTTTCGCGGGCCCACAGGAACGACGCCTTATTCTCCCGCCGAGATTATCACGCTGCGCAGCGGCTGGCAGGATCGCGATGCGACCTTCGTGGGATTCAAGGCAGGCGAAATTGGCTCCAGCCACGGGCATCTGGACGGGGGCAATTTTGTGCTCGAAGCGCTGGGCGTGCGTTGGGCGTATGACATCGGGGGCGACGATTACGCGCTGCCGGGATATTTTTCCAAACCTCAACGCTGGACCTATTATCGGTTGCGCGCGGAAGGGCACAACACGCTGGTGATCAATCCTGGCGCCGGCGCTGATCAAGTGGATGGCGCAAAGTTGCCGGTAACGCTCTACACCAGTGAACCCAATGACGAACGCGCAGCCACGGTGATGGATCTCACGGGCGCTTACGGCATCACCAAGACCTGGCGGGGAATTCAGCTCTTCAAGAATCGCCGATGGGTTTTGATTCAGGACGAACTCCAGGCGGCCACACCCGCCAACGTGTGGTGGTTCATGCACTTTCGAAGTGCCACCACCAGCGCGGCGATTCAGGATGACGGCGCCTCGGCAATGTTAACCCAGGGCAGCGACCGGCTCTGGTTCAAGATTGTGTCGGGCGGCGGCACGTTCGCCATCAGCAATGCCGTGCCCTTGCCGACGTCTCCCAATCCCTCCGGCCAGGCCAACAACGACAGTTATCGCAAGCTCGCCATTCACCTGACTAATGTCACCAACACCACGCTGGCTGTGCTGATCGTGCCGCTCACGCCCGGAGAAAATCCGCCAACCGGCAGCCTGTCGCTCGTGCCTTTGACGGATTGGGCGCTCGGCATGAGCAACACGCTGGTGATCCGCACCAATAGCGCGGAGAAATGGAGCGGCGCAGTCAGTCCGATCTGGAACACCAACAGTCTTAACTGGCGCACGCTCACGTCTGGAACGGTCACGAATTACAACGATGGTGATCCCGGTGACATGGTCGTGTTCGATGATACGCTGACGGCCAATTCCGCCATCACGTTGAATACAGCCGTGAGCCCGGGAAGCATGACATTTTCCAACTCGACGACCGCTTACACGTTGAGTGGATCGGGCAGCGTGAACGGCGCGGGAGGCTTGATCAAAAGCGGCGTCAACCGGCTGACGCTTTCCACCAGCAACACTTTCAGCGGCACAATTGACATCAGCGGCGGCTCCGTGGTGATCACGAATGCGGCGGCGCTGGGCCTTGGACCCAAGACGATCAATGTCAAATCGGCTCTGGGAAACTACGCCGAGCTGCACCTGAACGGGAGCGGTGGAGCCATCACGTTGCCCGCTGAATGCAGCTTCGATACCTACGGAGACACCGCGTTTGCTGGCAACATCGTGAACGATTCAGGCGATAACATCGTCAACGGTTCCTTCAACATGAACTCGGGCGGCGGCAGTCCTAAGATCGCCGTGCTGAACGGCAGCCTTACCTTCAATGGCGACATCACCTGTATCAATGGCAGCAGCGGCAAAACGCTCCAACTGGCGGGCGGCGGCACCAACTTCATCAACGGCGTCGTTCAGGACGGAACCCAGCAGGCGCGTCTCACTGTCCTGGGCGGCGATTGGACTCTGACGAACACGAACCTCTACACGGGTGTCACGACGGTGAGCGGCGCGGGCACCTTGCGGGTCAATGGCGCGCTCATGGGTGGAGGGGCGGTGACGGTCCAGACAGGCGCTACCTTGGCGGGAAATGGCGCGGTGAACGCGCCGGTGACGGTGAGCAACGGCGGCATCTTGCGAGCTGGAAACAGTTCGGGCGTGGGCAATCTGACGTTGGCCAGCCTGACGCTGGGAACCGCGAGCGGCAATGCGCAAACCGTGAACGTGACAGCCGCAGCGATGGTGGCGGTGTTGGGGGCGCTCACGAACAGAGGCACGACCACCATCAATTTCAGCAGTGCCAGCGCCATCACGCCGGGAGTTTATCCGCTGATCACCTACACCGGCGCCACCGTCACTTCGGGTTTTGTGCTCGGATCTTGGCCGCCGCGCGTGGCGGGCACGTTGCAATACAGCGCCGGCTCCATTGATCTGATTATCGCGACCGGCACGGATTGGCCGAAGTGGGCCGGCACGGCGAGCCCGATCTGGGATACCAACGCAATCAACTGGCGTTTGGTCAATGCGGGCACGCCGACGGCTTACATCGACGGCAATCCCGGCGACGCCGTGTTGTTTGACGATTCCCTGACGTTGAACCCTTCGATTGCACTAAACAGGACGGTCAATCCAGCGGCTGTGACATTTTCCAATATCACCACCGCTTACACACTGAGCGGAAGCGGCGGCATCGCGGGCGCGGGAACACTTACGAAGTACGGCACCAATACCTTGACACTCTCAACGGCGAATTCGTTCTCCGGGACGGTGACCGTGGTTGGCCGGGTAATCATCAACAATTCTGCCGCGCTAGGCATCGGCTCCAAAACGGTGATCGTTAAATCGACGGCTGGAAATTACGCGGAGTTGCACCTGAATGGCAGCGGCGGACCAATCACGCTGCCAGCCAGTTTCCGTTTCGATACTTATGGGGATGCCGTTTTTGCCGGCAACCTGGTGAATGATGCCGGTGACAACGTCATCAACAGCTCGCTCAACATGGCCTCAGGCGGCGGCAATCCAAAGATCGCTGTGCTGGGCGGCAGCCTGACGTTCAATGGAGATATTTGGTGCACTAACGGGAGCAGTTCCAAGACGATGCAGTTGGCCGGCGTGGGTGTTAACACGATCAACGGGCAGATCCGCAATGGCAACAAAGCCAGCAGTCTTTTGGTGCTGGGCGGCACCTGGATTCTGAACAACATGAACACGTACTCCGGCGCGACGGCGGTGGCGACCAATGCGGCTCTCGTTGTCAATGGCGCTGCGGGCACCGGCGCTGTGACGGTGCAAAACGGCGGGCAGTTGAGCGGCAATGGACTGCTTGGCGGCGCGACGACGATTCAAGCCGGGGGCACGCTTAGCCCTGGGAATTCTGTTGGAACGCTCACCTTGGCGAACAAGAACCTGAGTTTGGGAGGAACGGCAATCATGGAGATTGGCCGCAACGGTGCAGTGCTGACGAATGATCAGGTGGCTGGAATCAGCATCTGCACGGAGGGCGGCACGTTGATCGTGACCAACATTGGCAGCAGCGCGCTTCAGGTGGGCGATTCGTTCCAGTTGTTCGCCGCCACCAACTACGCGGGCGCATTCACCCAGATTATCTATCCGGCTGGCTACACCTTCACCAACAGCCTGAATGTCGATGGTCGGATCTGGGTTGCTTCCGCCCCGAGCACCGTCCCACCGGACTTCGCGCCGGGCGGCATCAGCCGATTGCCTGATCGCAATATCACCATCACTGCCACGGGTGATTTGGGCACCGCATTTCGCCTCTGGGCCACGACGAACTTGGGGCTCACGCCCGTGACGAGCACATGGACGCTGTTGACCAATGGCACCGTGACAGTGAGTCCGTTCACGATTGTCGATAATTCCGCCTCCAATTTCCCGCAACGGTTCTATCTGTTCAGCGCGCCGTGAGGTCGGCAGCGAGCGCTTCAGATCGGCCTTTCACTCGAGCTCGGCTCTTTTGCCTCTTCGGCGGATATCCCCTTTACATGTGATGACAGCCGGTTCTGTGCTGGGCTAGGATTCAATTGATGCACGCCCCGTTTTCGGCTTCTGGCCAAACAGAGTTGAAATCCAACTCGGTTCGCCCGCCACGAATCGAAAGCGGTCGCGTTACAATGCGAATCGAAAAGTCCGACATCTATGAATTCATCCACGCTGTCCGTCCAACTCTCCCGTTCCAACCGGCTCAAGAAGCCGTTTCCTTTCGCAATGTGTTCCGTGCTGCTGGCTCTGGGCCTTGGAATGACTTCGGCTTCGGCCCAGTCGATCACCAACGCCATAGCCGCCCTGAAAAATCACATCACCGGCGCGGCGCCGCTCACGGGGGCTCAAATCAAAACGCAGGATAACAGCATCAAGGCGAATATTCGGCAGGTCGGCACCAATGACGTGGCACTGGCGGCTGCCTTTGACCTGGTAAACACGTACGACACCACGATTGGAGCGTTGTTTACCACGGCCGACACGAAGAACGGTTTCACGCGCAACGGCGCCGGGTATGAGCTGGAGCAGGCGCTGTTCGATCTGCAACAGGGCATGCTCGATTACTCCTACACGCCGGCGAATCTGGTGACCTATTTCGACCTGTTGAACAACGCGAAGTTTGCCACCTCAACCTATTTTCCCGGTGCCGTGACGCCGCCCGCCAGCACGAATACCGGCTATTCCGTACAGATCAATGCATCGCACCCGGAAGCTTGGGGCTCGCCGGTGTTGTATGAAGATTTCGCGGCACGCCGCCCGACGGGCTGTTATCTGGCGCCCGGCAGCATTGCCTTTGTCACGGTGCCGCCTGCGCTGGTGAACAAAGGTTACAGTGTCCGGGTCGGACCGCATTATTGGGATCTAAGCGCGAAGACGACATTGAAGCGCTTGGATCGCGTCTCGTTGGTTTACCCGATTACCAGCGCCAGCACGCGGGTTGCGAATCCGCTGGGCGGCAACATTTACATCGAAGTTCCTTATAAGATCACCAATGGCATTGTGAACGTCGGGATCACCAACGTGGTGCGCTCGCCCTTTTTCTCGGCGACGAGTTTTCATCAGACCACGTTGAACGAATGGTTGACGGTCGAGCGCACGCAGCCCGGCAAATGGGCGGACTTTGAATCCGACAAGTTCATGATGCAGGTGCCGCGCTCCTGGATTTACAACTACACCAATGCCGTGAACGTCATGCAGGACTGGGATGCGGCGATGGACGCGGTTTCCGATCTGATGGGCTTGCCGCAGATCAGGCCCAAGACGGTGATGTATGCCCAGATTGATGTGCTGTATCGCACCACGGTGAACGCGCCCGGCTATCCGATGGTCAATGATCCCTACAATCCGAACACGTCTGAGAACGGCAACAAGAATCATTACTTGCTGACCGGTCCGCAGAATTCGGCCTGGACCACCCTGCACGAACTCGGCCACAGCCAGCTCTTCACGAAGTTTTCTGGCGAAAGCGAGTCGGCGGTGAACCTGTTGTATGTGGCGGCAATGAACCGGAAATTCGGCGTGCCGCTCAACACGGCATTCGGCGATTCCATCGGCGGTCATTCCGGCCTCAGCCTCAACCAGGCGGCCCTATCCTGGATTCTCGTGAACAAATTTCGCGCCGGCCAAAACATGGCGGACACGGACATGAAATATCAGCATCGCGGTCACGGAAAGTATGTGGAGATCGCCAACCTGTTCGGCTGGGATGCGCTCAGCAATTTCTGGCACTCGGTCAATGTGGATTACGAAAACGGCATTACTTACCTGATCAATTCGGATCCAGCCGACAGCCGGATTCTGCGCATGTCCAAGGCGGCGGGTGCGGATCTGCGACCGTTGATTCACATGTGGGGCGTGAAACCAGTCAACGCCAACAATCTGAAAAACAGCATCCAGAACGCGGGTTTGAAACCGTCCACCCTGATTTACAATCGGCTCAAGGATTATCAAGGCATCGTGCCGCTGACCTTGCAGCAGTTTCGAAATCATTATTGGACCGTCAAAGGCACATTGAATGACACGGACAACGCCTGGTACGAGGACATGTTCAACAACTACACGGCCGACATCGGCTACGCCTCGATCGCGGCGTTGCAGGACATCATCGATCTCTATTTCCCGGATGGTCCGCCGTCGGACAAGCGTTGGACCGGCGCGGATTCTGCAGTGTGGGACACGAGCACGGTGAACTGGCAATCGCTGGCCAATGGCACTGCGACCAATTACGTGAATGGCAATCCGGGCGACGCGGTGATGTTCGACGATGCGCTCGCGGGAAATTCCACGGTCACGCTGAACACGACCGTCACGCCTGGCAGCGTCTTGTTCTCCAACTACACCACCGCGTACAGCATCGTCGGTTCCGGACAGATTGCCGGCGTCGGCCCCTTGACCAAAACCGGTTCAGGCACCGTGACGCTCTCGGGCGCGCACACGTTCAACGGCGGCATCGATGTGCATGCCGGCGAGTTCATTGGCGTGACCGGCGGTGCTTGTGCGAACAACATTATGGTCGTTCGCGCGGGCGCCACCAACGGAGTTCAAGTGCAGGCCGCCAATGGCCAGTGGAGTTGCAAAGGGCTGAACAGCTATTCCGGCAGCTACATTGATTTCAGATTTGGCAGCGTCTCTCCGAGCACCACCACGGCGCCGTTGCAGGTGAATGGCAGTGTCACTCTGACCGGCGCCCGAATCATTGTTCAGAGCGCCGGCGCGTTGGGCTTTGGGCAGTATCCCTTGATCAAATACACGGGCGTGATGTCCGGTGCCGTGCCGCTGAAGCCGTTTGCCTTGCCCGCGCTGCCACCCGGCGCAAGCGGTCTGCTCGTCAACAACACCGCCAACCAATCCATCGATCTGGTTGTCACGGTCGTGACCGCGCTCAAATGGGCGGCGGGCAATGGGAATTGGGACATCAACACCACGGCCAACTGGAGCAGCAATGGCGTCGCGGGATTCACTTACAGCGACGGCAAAGAAGTCGTGTTGGACGACACCGCGAGCGGCGCTTCGCCGATTTTTATCACCAACTCGGTGGCGGTTTCGCCCGCGAAGGTGACCGCCAATTTGACGAACAAAAGCTACACCGTTTCCGGCAGCCCGATCACCGGAAGCGCTGCCGTGATCTAGGATGGTCCCGGCATTCTGACCTTGAGCTGGAACAATTCCTACACCGGCGGCACCACTGTCAGCGGTGGCACGCTTAAGATCGGCGCGGCCAACACGCTGGGCGCGGGCACGGCTAATGTCGAGAGCGGGGCCACGCTGGACTTGAACGGTTTTGCCATGAGCGGCAAGGCCAACTACAAGGTGCGCATCGCCGGTTCCGGCGCGGATGGCACCGGGGCGTTGGTGGACAACGCCGGCGGACAGTTGAACCTGGCGCTCACCAATCTGGTGCTGGCGGCGGACGCCGCGGTGGGCGGAACCAAACGCTTTGATATTCGTCCCGTGACCACCGCTCCGTTGGTGGATCTGGCCGGGCACACGCTGACCAAAGTCGGTATCAATCAGTTCTGGCTGCAAGAGGCCAACGTCACCATCGGCAATTTCGTTGTGCAGGAAGGCGTGCTGGGATTGAACACGATCTCGGTCACCAACGGCTCCATCCGAATCAAAAGCGGCGCCGAGCTGCGGTTGTTCCGCGCCCCGACAACCGCTCCCTGCGAACTCACGCGTCCCATAACGATGGAGGCGGGTGCCGTACTGGCTTACACCGGTCGCGAAACCGCGGATCCCATTGACCAAGTGATCAATTCGGCCATCACTCTGGAAGGTGATGCCACCGTGCTGGCGGGCAACAGTGGTGGCGACAGCTTCAATTCCGTGATGGAATTGGCCGGGCCGATTTCAGGAGAGTTCGGGCTGATCAAAGCCGGCACGAACACCGTGTTGCTCTCCGGTGAAAATTCCTACAGCGGCGACACGACGGTGAGCGCGGGCACGTTGCGTTTGGGTTCCACCAACTGCGTTCCGGGCAGCGTCGATCTTGAGTTGGACGAACCTCCGGTGTCGGGCAACTTCCTGGTCAATGGAACTTTGGATCTCAATGCCTTCAGCGTAAATCTCAATGGCTTGAGTGGCGTCGGCACAGTGGACACCCTTGCTGGCGGCACGCCGATGCTCACAGTTGGCAAAAGCGATCAAGCCGGCACCCTTAGCGGCGTGATTAAAAACAGCGCCGGTTCGATTGCCTTGACCAAGATCGGAACCAACACGCTGACCCTTTCCGGCGCGAACACCTACAGCGGCGGAACGCTCGTCAGCACCGGCACCTTGCTGGTCAACAACACGACTGGCAGCGGCACGGGAACCGGTGAAGTCGCCGTGAGCGGCGATGCGACCCTTGGCGGCAACGGCATCATTGGCGGAGCGGCCACGGTGCAGTTCGGCGGCACACTCTCGCCCGGCAACTCCGTGGGCCGGCTGACGTTCAATGACAACCTGTCAATCGAAGGCGTTGCGATGATGGAAATTGCGCGCAACGGATCGGCGTTGACCAACGATATGGTGACGGTGCTCAAAACCAACAGTTACGGCGCCGGCACGTTGATTGTGACCAACGTCGGCGGCAGCCCGTTGCAGGTGGGCGATTCGTTCCAGCTGTTTTCGGCCAACAACTATTCCGGCGCGTTTGCCGAGATCATCTATCCGGAAGGCTACACGTTCACAAACACCCTTGCCGCCGATGGACGAATCTATGTGGCTTCGATCGTCTCGGCCGCTCCGCCCACGTTCGTGGGAGGTGCGGTCAGCCGGCAGCCCGATGGCAATATCTCCCTGACCGCAAACGGCGACATCGGCTCGTCCTATCGTCTCTGGGCCAGCACGAATGTGGCATTAACTCCGATCACCACCACCTGGACGCTCGTAACCAACGGCACGGTGACGGTGAGTCCGTTCACGATCATCGACAACACCGCGACCAATTATCCGCAGCGGTTTTACCTGTTCAGCGCTCCCTGAGCGGCTTCGTTTTGAATGAATGCGTGCCCTGCGGGCAATTTAACTCTGGGAAGCCTCACGCTGGGTGGCGGCAGTGGAGACGCCTAAAACGTATTCAGGCGACACCACACTCCAGGGCACCGGCCTGTTGGCCGTTGCAAATGGCAATTGCACTTTTGCCCGGGGCAGCCGTCGGCTTGGGCGGTGGGCTGTTGCGGCAAACCGACGTCCCGGGCAACACGGCACCCCGGAGCTGACGGAAAAGGGGCGCAAAAGGAAAAGACAAGGAGTTCGAAATCTTACCGGGCTCGTTCAATCACCGATAGCTTCGGCGCTCCTTCGTCGGCCAAAGCTATCTTTGTCCGTTAGGGTTCCTTTTTAGTGTAATGGATGCAATCTGAACTCCGTTGCTCTCGATTGATGCCGATCGCAATACACGGTTCGTGGACGCACCAGACTCCAATGAGACGTGAAGGCGAAGCACGCAGTTATCAAGCAGCGCATACCCGTATAATGCCTCTGGTGCAGCATTGGTTTCAATAGTTGCAATATTCTTTTCAAATTCTTCCATCGACATGCCACTCGGATAGAATTTCACCGGCCTGACTTCTTTCGTTAAGGCCCATTTGAGGCCGTTGGTTTCCAGAATAGTAATCATCTCTCGCTCGGCTGTTCCGAGCGGCAATTGGCAGACGATTTTAGCGGCTTCTGCGCTCGAAATCTCGTTTCGGAAACAGACTTGCGCCACGGCCCAAAATGTAAGCGCCAGAGGAGCTAATATTAGTATTTTGTGAGAAAGCTTCATGTTGTGGCCCTAACGGACAAGAGCTGAGCCCCCGGCGAACTGCGGCATGAACCGCGCAGCGGAACTGACCGTGCCAAAGCCGGTTGGCTCAGTGATGTGTTAAACGTCAAAATCGTAATCATGACTGCTTGTCACTTCGACGACAACATCCAGATCCAACAGCAATCAAACTCGTAAGTGCGCCGAGAGCCAAAAGCTCTAGCGCCAACTTTTCGAGATCAATCCGCGCTACCAAATGAAAGTCTGCCGTGGCACGACTGCCCTCATAAAGGTCGCCAGCCCACAAGAAGCGGCGCGATGGAATGCTCTCCCGATCCCGCCCCAGATCGGTGTCGCGTCTAGGCGGAAACATGATGCAAACCAACGCCAGTAGAAAGGCGATTGTCCAAACCTTCGATGCTCTGGATTTCATAGAGTGTGTAATGTCGAAACGCCTAACGCAAAGGTCAGGCACAGCCACTGACAGCCGCACTCGCGACTGCAACCACAGTGTTGTTCCATCTGATGCTCATGCTACTGACCCGCGCGGTGGCTTCCTGCACCGTCTGGTTGAACTGAGCCGCTGTGCGGCAGGTTGGATTGGGGCTCGGGTTGCATGCTCCTGTTTTGGTCGCTCTTTTTCGATCTCCCGGCAGCCTGCCGGATGAAAATCAACTTCCCTTCTATCTCCCAGTTCCAACAACTCGTCGAGCTCAAAGATTATCACCCCCTGATCGGTCGCGGGAAAACCACGCTGAGGATCGGGGGTTTCGCCCGGTTCGAGCGGCAGCCGTCGGGCTTGGGCGATGGGCCGTTGCGGCAAACTGACCTCCGGGGCAACACGGCACCTCGGAGCTGACGGAAAAGGGGTGCAAAAGCAAAAAGACAAGGAGCTCGAAATCTTACCGGGCTCGTTCAACCACCGATATCGGCGCTCCTTCGTCGGCCAAAGCTATCTTTGTCCGTTTGTGGCCTTCCCGAAACCAACCGGAAGAAACCGGGTGAAACAAACACAGCACCAATACAAAGGAAGGTAATGAATGGAGCAACTGAATGGCGACATCCAATAAAGAATAGTCCGTCCTGCGCTGCACCAATCCCAGAACCGTAGAAGCAAACCCGATAAGCAACATCGCAAGGACTGCCCATCGCGCCCAACGCTGGCCACGCCAAAGACAAAAGGGTAGGGTGATGCCCAAAAGCAAAATGACCGTAAACTTGATTTGGAACTGAAGGTCTGACCAGTGTGCTAGAGACAGTTCGTTCAGCAGGGCGATCGCGAGTTGGACGGCGACGTAAACGACGACAACTGTCACAATCAGGGGACAGGTTTCTTTCTCGGTGTGCATAAACGTGTAGGCGGAACTGACCGACGCGGGCGGCCAATGGCGTTGAAATTGGAAACTGACGCGGCCCGTCCGCGTTCGGTCCAGTGATCTTTAGGCCAGCTTCGACCTCTATCTTTTCTGTCGCTTGAAGACATATGTGCGGTCATTTACACTGACTAGTGACCAGCCATCCTTCCCGAGAGCATTCAATTCTGGCTCAGGTGTAGTGGTCGGGAGGTCGTATTTCCATACTTTGTATTCCCATGCCGTGGCAGCGCAATGATCTGTAGAGCAACCGCTGAACGCAAGTGCGGTGAGGGAGAGAACTCCGAGCAGTGCAATATTTTTTTTCATATGTAATGGTGGTAAACAATGTTGGGTCAGTAAAGTTGCGGCCTGACATATAGCTCACCGACGCGGGCGACCCGTCGCGTCCAAATTGTCTACAGCCGTCGCCCGCCCGTCGGTGTAGCGACCTGGTTCGGTGTGTGTCTCTGTGCTAGAAATCATGCCTAGAATTTTCTCTCTCTTTTGGATTTGCTCGCGAGCAATCTCAGCAGCCGTTTTGCCTGCCGCGTTTCTAATCTTTGGGTCTGCTCCCTTTTCTAGGAGCAAGCCGATAATGCTTTCATAGCCCCGTTCCACTGCCCACATCAGCGGAGTGCGATCATCGATATTGATGGAATCGAGTTCGATGCCGGAGTGTCTGACCAACAGCTGGACGACAAGATAGTTGCCTTGGAAACAGGCGGCGTGCAGCGGCGTGGAAAAGCGCTTTTGGTCCCCCATGTAATAATCCTTATAGTTTGGGTCAGCGCCACGCTTAAGAAGCGCCTCCACCATCTTGCTCGACTGATCCAGGTCCCGGCAGCGTGCTGCCGACAACAACGCAGTGCCCTTTGGTTTTGCTCCGGCCTCGAGGAGGAGGGTCAGGATTCCCATGCTCTCGACCTGGACCGCCCCGTCCACCGCGCTATACGTTCCGCAACCAATTGGAGCATTGACGTCGAAACCGGCTTTGAGAATTCGCCGAACCTCTCCGACATCCTGTTTCCGGAGAATCGCTTCCTGCATCTGAAGCGCTTGTTTCTGTTCTTTAGAATCAACCGGTGATTGCCCCCTGCCGATTCCTTGGGCAACAAGCCCAACAACGAGGATTGTAAGAAAGTATGGTTTCATAGCTTTGTCGCCGAACGTTCCAGATCAGTGACCCGGCGCCATTGATGTCCGATTGTTAACCAGAGCGTCATCGCCGGGTTCACTGCATCTGGTTTGTTGAACTGAGCCGCTGTGCGGCAGGTGGGTTGGAGGTGTGATTTCATTTCACCTAGTTTTGTCCTTTGTCAGTTTCCTCGGCAGCCTGCCGGGATGAAAATCAACTTCCCTTCTATCTCCCAGTTCCAACAACTCGTCGAGCTCAAACATTATCGCCTGATCGGTCGCGGGAAAACTATGGTGAGGATCGGGGTTTCCGCCCGGGTTCCAGAGGCTGAACCGGCGTTTTGAGGGGTAGCCGCTGGGCTTGGGTGATGGGCCTTTGCGGCAAACCGGCGTCCGGGGCAACACGGCACCTCGGAGCTGACCGAAACATCAGAACTGGAAAGCTCGATAACGAGTGAATCCGAATATGCACCGCCAAGCTCTCGCTCCTCCTCGTCATCAATGATCGTGTCCGCTGGAACAAATACTCGGCGTGCGCCGGCTGCGTAAAGCTGCTCGACAAAAGCGATAGCCTCCGCTGTGGAACTGAAACGATTCGATGCGAGTGCGGCCTCGTGGCCGTTGGAGCGTAGCCACTGCAATGCCTCTGGGCCGTCTTTGATGAGAATGTCAGGGGACTCGCTCATGGCGTGATGACGCCTAACGCAAAGGTCAGCGGCGGGGGCCAGCCGCCGATGACGTTCGATTTGTCTCTGAGCGAAACGACTGGCTCCCGTTCGCTGCACCGTCTGGTTGGATGATCGTCTTCCATGAAACGGTTCGGAATGCTGGATGCCAATCAAGGGCGGCTTCCTTTTTTTCCGTAACCCACCAGTTGGTCCAAGCCTCATAGGTATCGCCCGGATAGGCCCCGCTCAAAGTACGAAGAGCGTCGATGCAGTGTTGGTATGTGCAGACCTCTCGGTCGGTCTGTAATCCCAAACCATAAAGGAGAGATGGTATGTCGCCTGTCGAACCATACTTCTGGAGCATCACAAAATCGTCATGCCTAGGACCGTACAGCCGCACATCGCGTCGAATGCAATAAAGCATCGTTTTTCGATACGCCACATACCAGCCCAACGCAAAAGCCAACACCAACATGAGCAAAGCGCCTAAAATTATCGAAAGCCAGGCTGCCCTTTTCATCGCGCGAGTTTTTTCATCCAACGAACCAATATAGGTCAGCGATCGGAGCCAGCCGGCGACAACGGTCGATTTGTCTCTGCGCGAATCGGCTGGCTCCGATTCGCCGCACCGTCTGGTTGGGGATTCTGGCTTTCTTTCATCCTCGATACGCCTGCTCCACAAGCTTGTCGTAGCGTCCACGGTTCTCGTACGTCGGATGAAACTCCGACTGTAGCTGCCGAAGCGTATCTAGGACTCGATCCGTATGACCAGCCTCCAACTCCACAATCGAAGCGTCGATTAAGTCCTTACTGGCATGGGTAAACCAAGCATTGGAGTTGAGCCGGTCCAAAGAGCCAACAATGAAAGCGACTCCAAAGCTCATGAGAAGTGCCACGCAACCGAGAGTCAGCCGCAAGCCACGGCTACCGCGAAACTCTGACACGAACCACCCGATTGGAAGTCCGATGACAGCAATGAGAATGATGATGGCAACTGGACTCAACATGCGCATTGTCCCCAGACCTTATGGCTTAACAGAAAGCTGGAGCGGGTATTTGATCTCGGTTGTAAGCGTGGGTTGTCTGCTGAAGCAGACCTATCCACAAGGTTAAACGCCCGGCATGAAGTCGGGTCATTGATAACAAAATAGTGAAACCAAACATCCATGAACCAAATCATTCACTACCTCGGCCTCGACGTCTACAAAGATTGAGTCGGCTCGCGCCCGCTTGCCTCAGCCTCCGGCCTTCTCCCTTCGTCGAATTCCTTTCGCGGCTTCCCGCGCCGCTCAAGTCCATTGCCGTGTCCATCGCGCCCGGTTCCAGAGGCTGAACCGGCGTTCGAGGGGGAGCCATCGGGCTTGGGCGATGGGCTGTTGCGGCAAACCGACGTCCGGGGCAACACGGCACCCCGGAGCTGACGGAAAGGGACGCAAAAGGAAAAGACAAGGAGTTCGAAATCTTACCGGGCTAGTTCAACCACCGATAGCTTCGGCGCTCCTTCGTCGGCCAAAGCTATCTTTTGTCCGTTAGGCCTTGGTTGTTTTGAGCTTCAACTCTGCCATGAAGCGCTTGGCTGCATCCTCAGTATTGAAAATGCATTTGTCTGTCCGCGACTTCAGCCATCCGGCTCTCCACTTTTCCGAGGGACGCGTGTAGGGAGAGGGATGAGCGTCCCAGAAATCAAGTGCCTTCTGCGCACCAGCCTCCGTGTAGGTCCACATCACGGCGATAATGTTTGTGCTCGCTCGACGAATCGTGATGCTCTCTTGAACAACATCGCCGGGAGCCAATTCCAAGGTGGGCGCGTTTGACGATGCTGCGAAGTCATTCGACAGGGTGACGCTCACCTTGGGAAATGTGTCGAGTGCATCATCGGCGAGTGCGACGCTGAGAACGCTGAGCAATGTCAGGCAAAGAACCGTTGTAACGCGCATAGTGCGGCTGTTTGATCTCGGTTGTAAACGTGGGTTGTCTGCTGAAGCAGACCTATCCACAAGGTTAAATGCCCGGCATGAAGTTGGGTCATTGATAACAGAGTAACGAAACCAAACATCCATGAACCAAATCATTCACTACCTCGGCTTGGACGTCCATAAAGATTCCATCGCCGTGTCCATCGCGCCCGGTTCCAGAGGCTGAACCGGCGTTCGAGGGGCAGGCGTCGGGCTTGGGCGGTGGACCGTTGCGGCAAACCGACGTCCCGGGCAACACGGCACCTCGGAGTTGACGGAAAAGGGGCGCAAAAGCAAAAGATAAGGAGCTCGAAATCTTACTGGGCTCGTTCAACCACCGATAGCTTCGGCGCTCCTTCGTCGGCCAAAGCTATCTTTTGTCCGTTAGAGCCCGGACTCATCTGGCTAAGTATGGCATGAGTCCCGCCGCCCAGAGAAGACCGAGCACGGCGAGGATGGCGTTCACGCACGCCCTGGCTCTGAACCGAAAGTGTGCCTGGACGGCAGCACCGATGAGCCACGGGAAGCACGATGCGATGCAACTCCACGCAAGTATCATAATCAGACGCGTGTGGGCTTCGTGTCCATATGCAACCCTGCACGCCAGCAGCCCAAGCAGTGCCAGTGCGCAATACGCTTGGAAGGGGACCATGAGAAGGGAAGTCTGGCGCTGTGTCATAATGCTCAAGCTCTAACGCTCCAGATCAGTGACCCGGCGCCACTGACCCTCGATTGCAAACTGGAGCGCCATCGCCGGGTTCACTGCATCTGGCTTGTTGAACTGAGCCGCTGTGCGGCAGGTGGTTTGGAGGCCTGATTTCATTTCACCCGGTTTTGTCCTTTGTCAGTCTTCCCGGCAGCCTGCCGGGATAAAAATCAACTTCCCTTCTATCTCCCAGTTCCAACAACTCGTCGAGCTCAAAGATTATCGACCATTCGCGCGCTGCTCGACTGGCAGCCACCCGAACCCTTGCTGGAACCGCCGGCGTTGGCGCCGCACTGTCCGTGCTGCCGGAAACCCATGCGCTTGATGCGTTTCGGAGAGTTGATTCACACCGCTGCGGAAAAGTCCGCGGCGGTTTTGCTTTGGGGAAAGCTGTCGACAGGCTTTACACAATTTCGCTCCGGGGAAATCGCGTTGCACCCCTCGGAAGCCTCATTCGCAGCCTGTCGGGATGCTTTACAGAGCGTGGTGAGAGTGGCTGGGCGCCCGCAATTCTGTTCCGTGTTCAAAGCGATCGGTGTCAGAGCGTTGCGTTGTTGTTTTCAGCGTTCGCTGTCGGTGGCATAGCCGCTGCTAAAATTCATGCGGGTTGGACCTTGGAACAGCCCAAATCAAAACTCCGTTACATTATGAAGACTATAAATAAAGGAAGAAATCCGCACTGGGGTAAGCAGGCCATCGCTCTTACGGCGATCATTTCCGTTCTGCCGTCGCTGAACAGCTTCGGTATCGAGTATGATCTCACCGCGCCTGGCAGTCAGTCGGTCAGCGTGCTGGGCGACGTGGGCGGCACGGCCATCTTTTCGGATTTTTTTGAGCAGCCGACAGGCACGGGTGTTTTTACCCCGTTCTTGACCCTTGATGGCAATGGGCAAACTTCAACGACGTTTAAAAACGTTGAACAGGCGTACAATACAGACGGTCACACCGCGATGTATCTGGATCAATTGCGGCCCGAATGGAACACCCGCGTGCAAATCAGCGATCTGGCAACCGTCAACGTCAATAATGTCAGTTACTTTGCGTTTATTCTGGATGCCAATGAGCCCGGTGGCAGGAAAGATCTGATCTCGATCGACAACATTCGGATCTACACATCCGCCACGGATAATACCGCTACTGTTGGGGATGATATAACCAAGCTCGACAATCTTGGAACGCTGCGCTGGGCCATGAATGACCCGCTGCAGAATCCCAATGGCACGTTTGACATCGACAATTGGATCAAATTGGATGCATCGCAAGAAAATGTGGAACAGGGCAGTTCCAACTCCAATGGCGGAAGCGGCAAGGGCGACATGGTTGTCTATGTCCCTCAGTCCGCCTTCGGCAATTCACTGGGAACGGATGATTACCTGTGGTTTTACAATCTGAATGGAGTTCATTACAGCGCGGACAAGGATCTCGCGGCCGAATCAGGATTCGAGGAATGGAGAGCGGTTTACGGCCCGCAATTTTCCATTCCGGATGGCGGTTCCAGCGTGGCGCTGTTTGGTTCCGCACTGAGTGCTCTCGCGTTTTACGGAAGTCTGCGCAGAACGAAACGCGCCTGAAGCAACTGTTGAGTCCGTTGGTCTAGCGTGCCGGGCATCCTTTTTGGAAGGATGCCCGGTTTCGCTTTGTGCAGAGTGGTGTGAGGTTTTCCTTCGCGGGATTTTCCGAAGAGCCGAGGATTCCGTGGTGGACAGTTTCGCCCGGCGAATTCATTTTTGGAGGCGTGACCTTGATAACCCGAATCGTGCCACTCAGCCGGGCGACTTCGCTTGGGTAAAACATTTTGCCATGAAATCATCTTTGACTCGAACTGGATACAAGTGCGCCGGCGTGCTGCTCGCGCTCAATCTGGCGTTGAACGCATTGGCCGCGGTCGCCGCCGGCGAAACCAACGCGGCGCCTGGCAGCATCACTCTTCCGCTCTGGCCTGGCACGCCTCCGGGCAAGGTGAGTGCCAAAGAAGAGATGGAACTTCCCGCGCGCGGCGACGGCGTCCGGCGGATCACCAATGTCCAGCAGCCCACCATCACCGTCTTTCCGGCAAAGGCCAGCCAGCAACCTGCGCCCGCGGTGGTGATTTGTCCGGGAGGCGCCTACAACATTCTGGCGATGGACAAGGAAGGAACGGATGTCGCCGACTGGCTGAACGGCTTTGGGTTCACGGCGGTGCTTCTGAAATATCGCGTTCCGGGGAATCGCGAGGGTGCGTTCATGGATGTGCAGCGGGCGATGCGGTTGGTGCGGCAGCACGCGAAAGAATGGGCGATTGATCCGCAACGCCTCGGGATCATGGGGTTTTCGGCGGGGGGCCATCTCTCGGCGCGTCTGAGCACCGGATTTGCCACGCCGGCTTACGCGAAAATCGACAGCGCGGATGAACAGAGTTGTCGTCCTGATTTCACGGTGTTGATTTATCCGGCTTACCTCGCGGACAAAAAGGGAGAATTGGCGAAAGAATTGGTCGTGACACCGCAGATGGCACCCACGTTCGTGCTTCACACCCGGGATGACGATGCGTTCATCGCGGGCAGTCAGGTTTACACACGGGCGTTGAAGGCGGCCAAGGTGCCGTTGGAATTTCAACTGTTTGATACCGGCGGCCACGGTTATGGTTTGCACCCGATAGGCCCGGCTTCCCACTGGCCCGAGCTCTGTGCCGAATGGTTGAAAAAGACGACCAGCGGCAGTGCGGCTCGATAAGCGGGTTTACGACGTGAGACGTCGCTGTTCGGTAAAACACTGCCTGTCGCTCAACGGGCGCGTCTCGTGGGAATGGTTCGCCATGGATCTCTCAGGGAAGATTCAATCGTGCCATTTTCGAGCTAAAACTCCCTTGAGCGCCTTCACCGGCGTTGGCTGAATCCGTCCTGAATCCCACCCTTGGCATCCCCCGAATGGCGGATGCGACTCCTGTGGACGACTCTGGTTCCAGGCGTGCAATCTCGGCGGCAGTGCAATCATCTGTGGCAAACGAAGCAGCTTGCGGTTCAGTGCGCCCGCTCGGACCGCACGTCGCACAGTATCTCCGCCCCGGATTGCGCCAGCACTGACTCCCAAAAACGTCCAACCCTGCGATCAGCACCAGTTTAACCGACTGAGTTTCCCAAAAAACGGCGACCGTGGTTCAAAGCCGCGCGCCAAAGACGATGCATCCCTTCAGAAAAACCGCCCGACAAACCAACACTCCACCTCACATCATGAGAACCCACCCAAGTCATCCACGTCGTTCCCTTCCGCTGCTGCTGGGAATAGCCTCGCTGCTGTTCGTCTCGTTTTCACTCCACGCGACCAGTCTTTACTGGGACAGCAACGGCAACACCACCGGCGCGGGAGCCACCCCGACCGGAATCTGGGGAACCAGCCTGTTCTGGAACACCGTCAACACTGGCTTGAACGGCACTCGCATCGCAGCGACCACGTCCGCTGATGATCTTTTCTTCTCTGCTGGAACCGATGCCATCAATCCTTACACGGTGGGCTTCAGTGCCGGGCAGGCGGCCAAGTCCATTCGGTTTCAGAGCACCGGAACAGCGACTTTAAGCAATGCGACTCCGGTGATTGTCAGCCTCTATGCGGTGCCCAGCACCACGGTTTCACAGCTTCGCGTGGATTCCGGGGTGACAGCTGTTGTGGGAACAAACGTCAACCTGATGGCCAATGCCGCGAATTACATGTGGATCAATTCGACAGTGGTCGCTGCGGCAGTTGGCACGTTGACAATCGAAAATGGCGGAACCGTAAGCTGCACCAATACCGGCGTGAGATCCGTTCTGATGGACGGCGCGGGCTTTGTGGTGAATGTCAATGCGGGCGGCACCTTGAGCTCAGCGGGCAATCAAATCATGACCGTGGGCCAATCGGTGGGCTCCAGCGCCACGCTGAATGTTCAGGGCGGCACGGTCATCACGGGTCCGGGAGCCAACTCTGTGCTGGTGGTCGGCAACGGCGGTGTCGGGGTGGTGAACCTGGCCAGCGGATCGATCAACATGGTTGCGGCGAACACGGCCGGTTTGATTATAGGCAACCTGGTAACTGCAGGCGGCACGTTCAACCTGAACGGCGGCGTCTTGAACACCACGCTGATCAAAACCGTTTCCGGCACCAATAGTGTTTTTAACTTCAATGGAGGCACGCTCAAGGCCCTTATCAATCAGGGCACCTTCATGACTGGCCTGACCAGCGCCACAATCAAATCCGGCGGAGCAATCATTGATGACAATGGCTTTGCAATCACCATCGGTCAGGCGCTTCTGGCCGGTTCCCCCAGCGGCGGGTTGACCAAGCTGGGCGCGGGCACGCTCACCCTTACCGGCGCGAACACCTACAGCGGCGGCACGATTATCAGCAATGGCACGGTCAAGGCCACGAGCTTGGGCAGCGGCGATGTGACGGTGCAGAGCGGCGCGGCTTTGGGCGCGGGCAGCGGCAACACGGCAGCGACCCTGTCCCTGGGCGGCAATCTTACCTTGAACGACAGCGTGCTTTCGTTTGATGTCACCAACACGGTCACGGCTGACAAGATTGTGGTGGCGGGCAATCTCACGCCCAACGGCGTGACGACGATCACGTTGCCCAATGCGAGTCCGTTGGTGAACGGCAATTACACGTTGCTGGAAGTCAACGGCACGCTGGGAGGCAGCGCGGCCAACTTCACCGTCGCCAGCCCGTTTCCGAAAACCTACGCGATTGTTTATCAGGCCGGCACGCCGAACCGCGTCGTGCTGCAAGTCTCGGGTTTGGATCCGAAGACCTGGGTCGGTGACGGCCTGGCCAATCAGTGGGACATCAACAGCAGCTTGAACTGGGTGGTCA
>JBQCEJ010000169.1:0-4875 GCA_051960355.1 Verrucomicrobiota bacterium
ATCACGTCGCCAAAATCCAAGGCATCGCTGAGCGCGATGATCGGATTCACCGGAAGATTGGTTCCAATGCCAGAGATAGTGAAACTGTTCAACCCGCTCGCGGCGTCTGAATCCACCGTCACGGTGCCGGTGTAATCAACAGCGGCGACAGGTGAGAAGGTCACCACCACGCTTTGCACCGCGCCCGGATCCATTGCACCCGAATTGAAATCGCCGCTGAATCCAGTCGGATAATTGATGTTGCTGATGTTCAGAACCGCGGTGCCTGCGTTGGTGATGCTGAAGGTCAATTGCGCGGAGGAGCCGGCCAGCACGCCGCCAAATTCCAGATCGCCGCTGAGCGAGATGAATTTTGTCGGGACCGGCGTGCCGTTGCCGGAAGCGTTGGCGGTATTGATTCCGCTCGTGGCGTCTGAATTCACCGTCACCGTGCCAGCGTAACTGGTTTCAACACTGGGCGAAAAAGTCACCAGAACCGATTGCACAGCGCCCGGCGCAATTGCTCCGGAAAAGGCGCCATCGAAGGCGGTGGGATAAGTGATATCGCTCACCGTCAGCGTCGAGTTACCGGCGTTCGTGATGTACAAAGTCCGTTGCGCGGAGGCTCCAACCGTTACGTCTCCGAAATCCAAAGTGCCGCCCAGCGAAACAGTCCGCGTGAGCGCAAGGCCAGTTCCCGAGGCGCTGACGGTATTTCCACCGGCGGTGGAATCCGATTGGACGGTTACCGTTCCAAGATACCCCACGGCGTCGGTTGGCGAGAAAGTGATCGTGACCGCCTGTGTTCCATTCGCGGCAATGCTGCCCGAGAAATCCCCACTGAAACCGGTGGGCAAACTGATCCCAGTGACGCTCAAGGGGGAATTGCCGCTGTTGGTAATCGTCAATGTGAGCTGGGCAGACGAACCGACCAACACACTGGGAAAAGCCAAATCGCCGCTGAGCGAAATGATCCGGGTCGGCGGCGGATTGGTTCCCGTTCCCGAGATGGCCAGCGTGTTGGTGCCGCTGGTTTTGTTGCACGTGACCGTCACCGTGCCGCCGTAAGCCGTCGCACTGGTCGGAGCAAACGTGACCGTGACCAGTTGCGAATCGCCGGGATGAACCGGACCCGAAACAAAATCACCGCTGAACCCGCTCGGATATTGAATGCTTTGAACGACCAAATTCTGATTGCCCGTATTGGAAATGGTGACGGTCCGCTGGGCAGTGGAGCCGGCCGCGACTTGACCGAACTCGAGATCACCGTTCACGGAAACGACTCTTGTGGCCGCGCTGGCAAACTGGGCCGCCAGCGCCATGCAGGCAAAGCTCAAAAAAAGGGCCAGCGCTGAACCGAGCGGTTTCGGGTGCCAATGGTGGAGAGTGGATTTGGGATTCATGCTTCGGGTATTCTTGCGGTTTTGATTAGGGTGCTTGTTCCTGAGCGATGCGTCTCAAAGCGAGCCACGCCGGAAGGAACGGGACAGTGGCTTATCCGACAAAACAGACCCAACCGCCTCACAAACGAGGCGGAAGCGTCTTTTAATGCCTATATAAGCCGATCGTTTCATTTTGCTTTTGCTCTTTTTGTTTCAAAAACCACGGTTTCCGATGTGCAAACCAGAAGCGCCACAATGGCCTTAGATAACGCACGCTTCGGTAATTCCGTGAGACACCCGCAGCCATGCAATTACTTTGCCAACTCTCGCAATTTTGAGAATGACAGCGCGGAAATATTCGCAGCGGAAAACGCAACGGAAGAAGGATTCAGTCGAAGCGCCGATCAGGAAATCACAGCAGATCGGCCGAAGATCTGAACCGGAACCATGCAGTTGAATTCGATTCTCGTGCCTCCGGCGCGCGGCCTTCAGGCCGCTTCAACGTGATTTAACGCGGTGATTCTCGAGTCTTCCATCGTTCCGGCTGAGAGAAAATGAAGAGATAAGAAGGCGAGGGATGCCTACGAATAAAAATAACCCAACTCTCGCAGCGATGAGAAATCCTTCGGGCGTTGCTCCGTTGCCCGGCCAATAATGACGTGATCCAGCACCTCAATCTTGAGCAACTGGCCCGCTCGAATCAGATCGCGCGTCACCTTCACATCCGCTTCGGACGGAGTGGGATCGCCGCTCGGATGATTGTGAACCAGCACCAACGCGGACGCATTGGCGGCAATCGCCATTTTGAAAACTTCGCGCGGGTGAACCAGGATCGTGTCCAGTGTTCCCTGTGAAATCTTCTCCACGCGGATCAGCTTGCGGCGTGTGTTCAGCAGCACGACCTGAAAATTTTCCACCTCGTAAGCCCGGTTTTCCTCGCGCAGCAGATCGGCAATGCGCTCGGGATTGTCGAGTGTGGGCGATTCCTGCCGCATCTCCGCCGCCATCCGCCGGGCCAACGTGAACGCGCTTTTGAGTGCAATCGCTTTGTCTGGTCCGATGCCTTTGATCTGGCGCAAATCGTCGATGCCGGCGCGGGACAGCGTATCGAGATTGAGGAACTTCTTGAGCAATTGCTCAGCGACCTGAACGGCGGAAACGCCTTTCATGCCGGTGCGCAGCAGAATGGCGATGAGTTCAGAATTTTTCAGTGCGTCTGCCCCGTATTCAACGAGCCGTTCCCGCGGCCGCTCGCTGCTTGGCATGTCCTTGATGCGAAAGCCCTCCGTCATGCGCCATGGTTTAGCGCAAACCAGTGACGGCGCGAAGGAAAAAATTAAAAGGGCGAACCTTGACCGAACCCTAACGAGAACTGATGAAACCCAGCTCGGTAAACGCGCCGAAATCCCCTTCGAATTAGGTGGCTACACTCAGGCGGTCTGCAATTCGCGCACGAAGAACGGCTCAAACTCGCGATGGAAATGCGGCGGAATGCGCGCTTTGAACCGCGCCGTGCTGCCTTCGTAATCCCGCTCCACGACTTGCCCGACTTCATGCAAACGCGCGATTACTTCCGATTTGTCATGCGGCACCTCGAGTTCCATGAACTCACGAATCGGACGCAACTGCGTGCTCAACTCTTCCAGCAGCGCCGGAATTCCCTCGCCCTGCCCCGCTGAGATGGGAACACCGTGCGGATATTTTTCCAGAAAACGATTCAGCGTTTCGCGACTGCCATTGAGGCAATCGATTTTGTTGAACACCATCAAGGTCGGCTTTCCTTCCGCGCCGATTTCCTTCAAGACCGCGTCCACGGATTGAATCTGCTCCTCTGCCTGCGGATGGCTGACATCCACGACGTGCAGCAGCAGATCGGCCTGCACCACTTCTTCCAAAGTGGCCTTGAACGCCTCGACCAAACCGTGCGGCAGCTTGCGAATAAAACCCACCGTGTCGGTCAGCAAAACATTCTGATTCGTCGGCAACCGCAGGCGGCGCGTGGTCGGATCGAGCGTGGCAAACAAAATGTCTTTCGCCAGCACCTCGGCGCCGGTGAGCTTGTTCAACAAGGTCGATTTGCCAGCGTTGGTGTAACCGACGATCGACGCGAGCGGCCAATTGTTGCGCTGGCGGCCAGATCGTTGGGTGGAACGCTGGCGGCGAACCGTGTCGAGGTCGCGAACGATCTTGTCGATGCGCTCGGAAACTTTTCGGCGATCGACTTCCAACTGCGATTCACCTTCACCGCCGCGCATGCCGATGCCGCCGGATTGACGCGACAAGTGACCCCAAACCCGCGTCAGTCGCGGGAGCAGATGTTGCAATTGCGCCAGTTCGATCTGCAGCTTGCCCTCGCGGGTGCGGGCGCGTTGGGCGAAGATGTCGAGAATGAGCGCCGTGCGATCGAGGATCTTGACTTCGAGAATCTTTTCCAAGTTGCGGCTTTGCGCGGGCGAAAGTTCATCGTCGAAGATAACTGTGTCGATGTCGTTCTGTTTGCAGAACGCGGCAAACTCGCCGGCTTTGCCTTTGCCGATGTAAGTGGCGGGATTGGGAGTTTCGACTCTTTGGGTGCCGTCGCCGATCACCTGGCCGCCGGCTGTGGTGGCCAGCTCCGCCAGTTCCTCAAGAGATTCGCGCACATTGGATCCGTCGCCGTCGCCGGACTTGAGTTCCAGACCAACGAGGAAGACTCGTTCGGTCCGCGTGTTACGTGTCTGAATTAAAGCTTTCAACTAGTGCGTCTCGATCTTTTCTCTGCCTGCGCAACACCATAACCCCTTTGGAGCGATAGGAAAGAGCGATTCATCACAGCAATTCTCATTATGCGGAGCGCGGTGTGCCGAAGACCAGCCGCAGAATCTGAATCAACACCGAGCCGTTGAGGACGAAACCGCCGCGCTCCGGCTCAGCAGGAGAACGGCTGGATGCATCAGGGCAATTTGCGGAATCGCGGCGGCGGCGTTTCGAGACATTTAGGGTGGATTTACCGCCACTTTTGGCCAAACTTCAGGACCGATGAATCCGATTATCAAACTTTTGCTCGAAGGCGGCAGCCTCAGCACCGCGCAAATGGCTCAGGTGCTGAATCTGACGGAAGCCGAGGTGAACCAGCAGCTTCAGCAGCTCAAAAACGAAGGTCTGCTGCTCGGCTGGCGGCCTGTGTTGAATCTGTCGGAGGAAGAATCCGGCACGGTTCGCGCCGTCATCGAGGTGCGCATCACGCCCGAGCGCGGCGGCGGCTTCAACCGCCTGGCCGAGCGCATCAGCAAGTTCGACGAGGTGGAATCGTGCTACCTCATGTCCGGCGGCTACGACCTGCTGGTGTTCGTCAACGGCGCGAGCCTGCAAAAAGTCGCGGCGTTCGTCTCCGAAAAGCTCTCCACCCGGGGGGGCGTGCTTTCCACGGCCACGCATTTCGTGCTGCGCAGCTACAAGGAACACGGCTTCCTGCTCGGCGGCAAAGCGGAGGAGAATGAACGGCTCAAGGTTGCGCCGTAAAGTGATTGCATTG
>JBQCEJ010000170.1:0-7207 GCA_051960355.1 Verrucomicrobiota bacterium
AAGGCAAGCCGCTGCTGGTGGTGATTTTCGTCAGTTGGGGCATTGCACTGCTGGAATACATGCTCGCCGTGCCAGCCAATCGCTGGGGCAGTTCCGTCTATTCCGCCACGCAGCTCAATATCATTCAGGAGATTATCACGCTGACGGTCTTCTACGGCTTTGCGGTGCTCTACCTCGGCGAAAAAATGCGGTGGAATCACATCGCCGCCCTCGGCTGCATTCTCGCCGCGGTCGTGTTCACGTTCCTGCCCAAACACTAGCTCAGTGGGCCGCTGGAACCGCCAGCGGCCACACGCGCGGAACGAGAAAAATCGCGATCCCGTAAATCAGAATCGTCAGCAAGGCGCCGATCTTCAGGAAATCCATGAATCGATACCGGCCCGGCCCGTAAACGATCACACACGACGGTTCCAGCGGCGTCATGAAAGAGCAGCTCGCCGCCACCGCGATCATCATGGCAAAGCTCCTGGGATTGAGATGCAGTTGAATCGCCGTCTGAATCGCGATCGGAACGATGATGATGGCCGCCGCCTGATTCGACATCGGCTGGGTCAAGAGCACGGTCAGCACAAAAAATCCCGTCAGCAGCCAGAAGGGCCCCAAATGGCCGCACAGGTTCACAATCTGCGAGGCCAGATACTTTGCGGTCCCGGTTTCCTCCATCGCCACCCCAAAGGCCAGCATGGAGCCGATCAGAATGATCGCCTTCCACTCCACTTCGCGATACGCCTCCTCCGGAGTAATACAACGGGTAAGGAACGCCAACGCCGCGCCGGTCATCACCGCCACCGGCAGGGGCAAAATCTTAAACGCCGCCAGCGCCAGTGAACCGACGAAAATCGCTATCGCCAAGGGCGCGCGCTGACGCAACGGTCGTTTGTCAGACAAGCTGCCAATGACGCGAAAGATCCTGTCCTCCTCGAACTGCGCGATCTTGGCCCGCCGCCCTTGAATCAGCAGGGTGTCGCCGATGCGCAGCGGAATGACGCTGATTTTCTCGAAGAGCGTCGCCCCGTGGCGATTCAGGCCGAGCACCTGCAATCCATACCGTTCCCGAAAGCGAATGCCTTTCAACGTGCGACCAATCAGCGGCGAGCGCGGCAGCAAAATGACTTCCACCAAACCCGCGTCTTCAGTTTTCAGATACGGATCCGACAACTTCACGTCGGATTTAATTTCAATTCCGCTAGCGTCTTTGATCTTCAGAATATTCTCACTCCGGCCTTCGACCAACAGCACATCGCCCTCTTCCAAGTGCGTGTCCGAAAGCGGCACCTGGTAATTCGTGCTCTTGCGCACAATCCGCAAAACGGTCAGATCGAGATCCCGTCCGAGACCGGATTCCGCCAGCGTTTTCCCGATCAATGGTGATTTTGGCAGGATCAGGATTTCGCTAAGATACGGGCGAATCCCGTATTCCTCGACGGACACATCCGTGCGGCGCGGCAACCAGCGGCGCGCGACAACAAACATGTAAACCAAGCCGACCGCTGCAATGGGAATGCCGATGGGCGCCAGCTCAAATAGTCCCATCGGCTCAAGGTGATGTTGCGTCAGCAGTCCGGAGATGACGATGTTGGTGGAAGTGCTGATCAGAGTAATGGAACTGCTGAGAATGGAGGCGAAGGCGAGTGGCAGCAGCAATTGACTGGGGCTCATCTCGGCGCGCTTGGCCAGACCGATCGCCACCGGCAGAAAAAACGCCGTCGCCGCCGTATTGCTCATGAACGCGCTCAAGGTGGTGGCTGCAAGCATCATTACCAGCAGGATCCGGCTGGAGGATTTTCCGGTCAGCCGCAGGATGATTCCACCCACCCAATCCACCACGCCGGTTCGCCACAACGATGCCGTCAACAGCAGCAGGCCGAGAATCATCATCACCGTGTCGCTGCCAAATCCCGCGAAGGCTTTATGCGCCGGCAACAGCCCGGTGAAAATGAGCGTGAGCATCAGACTCAGCGCCACCACGTCCGGCGACAACCAATCGGTGGAGAAAAGAATGACCGCCGTCACGATCAGGCCAAGTAGCAGTCCGATTTCCAGGGTCATTCGGACATACAGTGCCGTTCCAGAACGCGCAGGTCAACGGAGTGAATTCCACCCAGGGCGGCGCCTGGTTCAACTGGATTGTTCCGGCTGTGTTTCCTTCTGTTTTTCCACTTCGGAGTTCAGGTTCAAGCCCAAGCGGTCCACCCGTTTCGTTTCAAGAATTGTTGGTTCAGGCGGGCAAGTCTGTTAAGTTCAGGCCCGGTTATGAGCTTTTACGACAAATTGAAATTCGACGCGAACGGCCTGATTCCCGCCATCATCCAGGAACAGAAAACCGGCCGCGTGCTGATGATGGCCTGGATGAATCGCGCCTCTCTGGAAACCACGGTCGCCACCGGCAAGACCCATTTCTGGAGCCGCTCACGCCAGAAGTTCTGGATGAAAGGCGAATCCAGCGGCCACACGCAATCAGTCAAGGACATCGCGTTCGATTGCGACGGCGACACGCTGCTGATCCAGGTGGAACAGATCGGCGCCGCCTGCCACGAAGGTTATCAGTCCTGTTTTTTCCGCTCCACCGACAATGGCACGAGCGGATTTAACATCACCGAGCCACAGCTCAAAGCGCCCGGCGATATTTACGGAAAGAAGTGATGGACGACGTGTTCCAGTTTGGGAGCAAGTTCTACTGCGGGTTCCTGCTGCTGCTGGTTTTTGCGCGCGGCATGGATTTTCTGAGCACCTGGGTCGCCACCCCGAATCTGGTGCTGGAGGGAAATCCGATCGCCAAGAAACTCGGCTGGCAGTGGGGCATTCCGCTGAACATCGTCATCTGCCTCGGCCTCGCGTTTTCCGCGGTCTCCGCCGTGGTGGTCAGCACCACCAGCCTGCTCGTCGCCGCCCGCAATTTTCAATCCGCCTGGCTCATGCGTTCGCTTGGCGAGGAGTCGTATCGCGACTGGCACATCCGAAAAATCCAGGAAACGCCCATCGCACTTTATCTCGCCTGCCTGGCGGGCAACACCCTGCTGACCGCCGCCGTCGGCGGCGCGCTCATCGCGTTCAGCCGCGGACTGTTGATCCCCGTCAGCATCGGGATGGGCATCATCGCGTATGCTTTCGCGGTGGCGTTTTACACACTGTTGGCCGTTTGGCGAAATCGCCGCGCCCTCAACCGGAACGCGCCCCAGCGTGAAGCCACAGTCACCCTGCTCGCGGCCGACGACTCCGATTTTGTGAAGTAATTCTCAAGGGCTGCGTCTCCCGCAGTTCGCTCGTCCCGGCTTGGAACCGGATTTTCTACTTGCGCGCGCTGCATCCCGGAAGCCTATTGGCAGCATGAAAGTTTTGCCCCATACGCATTCGTGCTTCGTTTGCGGAGAATCCAATGCCTCGGGACTCAAACTGCGCTTTCACACGGATGGCCGCGTTGTTCAAACGCGCTTCACGCCCACGCCCGAGCACATCGGTTTCAAACAGGTTGTCCATGGCGGAATTTTGGCGACTCTGCTGGATGAAATCATGGTCTGGGCCTGCGTCGTGCAGACGCGCCGTTTCGCGTATTGCGCCGAACTCAACGTCCGCTTCGCAAAGCCTTCACGTCCGGGCGAGGAAATCCTGGTCACCGCCGAATTGGTCACGAATCGGCGCAATAAAATCTTCGAAGCCAAAGCAGAAACACGCAATGCCGCGGGCGAACTGCTGGCCTCGGCCACCGGGAAATATTGTCCGGTTCCGGCGGCGGACCTGCAAGGAATGACGGGCGATTTCGTCGAGGATCCCACCTGGGTTATTGGCGCCCAGGCGTAAGTTGAGCCGGCGCCGCTTGGAGCGCGGACATGTCGAGCATGACTTTGTGACGCTCGAAAGTGGAGCCTTCGTGAAATGCGAGCGTCGCCAGCGCGATGTTATACTGTGCCAGGGAATTGACCTCTTGAGCGCGCGCTTCCGTCAGCTTTTGCTGTAATTGTAAAACTTCAAAGGTGGTGCTCTTCCCGTTTTCCAATTTTTTCTGCTCGGCATCCAGGGCGGCTTCGGCGTAGATGCGAGCCTGTCGCGTGGCTTCCACCTGTTCGAAATTGGCTCTCGCCCGGGCGATGTCGTTTTCGATCTGGACCAGGGTCTTTTGCTCCAACTGCTTGAGAATGTCGCTCTGCTGTTCCTTCGAGGCCACCGCTGCTTTGTAATTATTTCGTTCGGTGGTGCGACTGAGCGGAACGCTCAACTGTCCGCCAACCGTCCAGAACGGATTGTCGGCGCCGCGAATCTGATCCAGCGCGCCGCTGATTTCCGGGCCGGAACCGTTGAAGCCGACGCTGCCGATCACATTGACCTGGGGCAGGAGCTGATTGCGCTGGTAGCGAACGTTGTATTTGCGGATGTCCAGGGTGAGACGTTGCTGGGCCAGCCCGGGACTTTGAGCGATGCCGCGGCGCCAGCTTTCCTGAAGGTCAAAGTGCTGTGGGACGGCCAGCAACCGATCGGTCGGAACGATCTGCACGTCGGCCCAGTCATTGGTGTAATTGTCGCTGACCAAATCCTTCAAGGTGCGTTCCGCGGAATCACGGTTTGCTTCCGCTTGAATCAGAGTCGCACGGCTGGTGGCGGCTTGCGATTGCGCCTGCTGTTCGTCCAAGGGCGCCAGCGCGCCGACTTCCACGCGCTTCTTGTTTTCAGCCAGCAGGCGTTCGGCCAGTTGCAGCCCTTGCTGCTGCACCTTCACCGAGTCCTCGGAATAAACGAGGTTGAAGTAAGCGGTTTCCACATCGGTGATCGTGGCCATGAGTTGATCGCGGAAATTGCTTTCCTGAATCCGCAGATTCTTCTTGTTCGCGTAGATCACATAGCGCGGCTGGTCGATCCAGAAATTCCGCAACAGCGGCTGGCTCAGTTGCAGGGCTCCGACCTGCCCGGAGGCGGTGTCGAAGGGAAAGCGCGTCGGCACGGTTCCGTAATTGGTGCTGATCAGCGTGACGGGATTGCCGCCGCCGTCGGTGAAGTAATTTGTGGAAAACCCGATGGGGCTGGTCGGGTCGGTGATGGCACCCGGTTTGGTTCCATAGCGGTCGGAAAGCGATCCGCCGAGGTTGTAGTTCAAGCCCCAGGGCAGCAAACCGTTCAAGCCGGTGTTGAAGGTGTTGGCGTCCATTTCCGAGCCGGTGAAAATCCGCCCCTGCGAATCGATGCCGCCCGGTTGGGTCTCGTAATCGTGCTGCCCGGAAAACGAAAACACCGGATCGTAAACACCATAGGAGCCCGCCAACGTGAAGCGCGCGGTCTGTGGATTGTAGCGCTCGATCTGCACGTCGAAATTATGCTCCAGCGCGATGGCGATGCACTCTTCCAACGACAGCTTGCGGCTCTCCGCGCCACGGGCGGACATCACGCTCCCGGTCAGGAAGGCGCCCAGCAGAATGGAAAAAAGGGTTGTGGCTCTCATCGCCCGTGCAGCTTGGTGAATCAATTTCATTTCGTCAAAAGAACAGTTCGTTCCGCAATTTTTGCACTCGTTGATACCGATTAGCTCGCCGCCGCGCGCTTGAGCCGGTCAGTTATGGCCCGCCACTCAGGAAGTTCCGGCGGCGCTTCCACGAGGATCAGCTCCGCGCCGGCTTCATCGGCCTGATGCAGTTCAGCATAGATTGCCCGCGCGAATGCTTCCGCATCGTGCGGAATCACGCTGACCCGGCCCAAACCTTCGGCCGACGGAATGCGGCTGTGAGCCACCACATGAGTCAGGTGCGACTTCCCAGCCGGCACGTGCGCACGCAGTTCGGCATCATCGCGCCAGTTCAAAATCATCAGCTTTGCTTTGGGCGAATAATGCTTTTTCAGCAAGCCCGGACTGCGCAAAACGCCCGAATCGGAAGAATGATCCGCACCGCTGAACGCATCACCCAAAACAGCGGCAAGGCTGGCGTCATGAATCATCCCCGGCCGCAATACCCGCGCCGGCACGACGCTCAAATCCAAAACCGTCGATTCAATTCCGACCTGCGCCTGGCCGCCATCGACAATGAGCGGAAGCTTGTCGCCCAATTGACGGCGCACGTGCTCGGCGTTGGTTGGCGAAACACCGTTGGAGGGATTGGCACTCGGAGCGGCGAGCGGAAAACCACATTCACGGATCACCGCTTGAATGAACGGATGACTGGGCCAGCGCACGCCCACAGTGGAACCGCCGGCGGTCACAATGTCGGGAATCTCTAGGGAGCGCGGCAACACCACTGTCAACGGTCCGGGCCAAAACGCGGCCGCAAGTTGATCCGCCTTGGGATTCCATTCCGCCGCGCAGCGCTTCGCCATGGCGATGTCCGAGACGTGAACGATGATCGGATTGTGCGCGGGCCGGCCTTTGATCTCGTAAATTTTGGCAACGGCCTGCGGATTCAACGCGTTCGCGGCCAGTCCATAAACCGTTTCCGTGGGCAAGGCGACGACCTGGCCCGCACGCAACAACTCCGCCGCGCGTTGCACCGCGTCGGCAAACAGTCGGGCGGTGTGCGTCGGTAAAAGCTCGGCTGTGTTGGAAGCGGTCGCCATGGTCGTTTCCGGCTATTCGTAACGCAGCGCTTCGATTGGGTCGAGCTGGGACGCTTTCCAGGCGGGATAAAAACCGGAGATGATGCCGACCACCGCGCTGGAGATGGAAGCCACTCCGATCCACACCACCGGTGTCAGCACCGGCAATTCTTTCAAGGAAGCGATGACATGCGCAGCGCCGACCCCGAGGCTGATGCCGATCAACCCGCCAATCGCACTCAGGGTAACCGCTTCGACCAGAAATTGGATCAGAATGTCATGCGCGCGCGCGCCCACGGCCATGCGGATTCCAATTTCACGCGTCCGTTCAGTCACGCTCACGAGCATGATGTTCATGATGCCAATGCCGCCGACAATCAGCGAAATGCTTGCGATCGAAGCCAGCAGGACGGACATGGTTTTCGACGCGTCTGTGGCCACCTGCGCCAGTTCCAGTTGCGTTCGCACCGTGAAATCCGGCTCGGCGCTGCGATGACGCGCCTTCAACAAACCGGTGATGTCCGCCTGCACCTGGCTGATGTCTTCAGCGCGGGTGACTTGCACGAGAACGGAGCTGACGTAAGTGCGTCGCGAAACCCGTTTCATGTGGCTGGTGTAGGGAATCACCACCGTGTCGTCCTGATCCTGACCAAACAAATTGAAGCCTTTGGAGGCCAGCGTGCCGACAACCTTGAAG
>JBQCEJ010000171.1:0-2965 GCA_051960355.1 Verrucomicrobiota bacterium
AGCGTGTGGGTTGTCTTCTTGAAAATCACGCTGCGCCTTGTAAATGGTCCTGCTTCCCACCGTGATCATCGTCTTCTCGGGGTCAAGGAACGGGAATCCGACTGACTCCGTAAAGCAACTCCACTTCACAGGGCCAAGCGGTGACGTGTAATCCTTCTCCTCCAAAAGCCTGTAATGGTAGCCGGATCTAGCATTCTGAGAAAACCCTCCGACGGCAAATCCGACGAAAAACATCACCACGCTAACTCCACCGATGATGAGGACACGTTTCATGTGTTTGGCGAACGCAAAGGTCAGCGATCGGAGCCAGCCGCCACTGACGTTCGATTTGTCTCGGCGCGAATCGGCTGGCTCCGATTCGCTGCACCGTCTTGTTGTGCGTTCTTTGCAACTGTAAGCGGCACGGTGAGTGTGGCTCCGTTGGTCGTGCCCACGGTGAACTGCAAGGAATCGGGTGACCACGAAATGAAGCGTGCGCTTCTGTCGCCGTAAGCTGGCACCGTATCGGCGGAAGTGTGCAGAATCTGCTGCCGCCACATCGTGGCACCATCAGTAAGGCGCTCGATGCTCAACTCAACATATCGGCGGCGAGAACCCAGCAGCGTGCCTCGTGACAGGCCGGAAACGTGAGCCCGCCACAGCCCGTCGGGCGAATCGCGATACTCGCCTTCGCCGCTCGGCAGTAACCAGAACGCCCAAAACAGCACGGCAACGCCCGTGACTGCGACCGCGATGAGGATACGATTACGCACAACGACCAAGATCACCGACAGCCACCGGCAGCGCGCTTGCGACTGCAACAACAGTGATCTGTCTCCAGTGCAGGTCGAAACCGCAGCGCTTGGTGGCTGTTCGGTGCATCTGCTTGTTCGGCGATTCGATGTCCATCACTCAAGCCTTCCCGGTCCAAAAACCTCCCCTTCGGTCGACTGCACGCGAAAATCTATAACTCAATACCAGCCAAAGTCCCACGTTTGCGCCCCAAACCCATGGGCGATCGGCAATCGTCGCCACGACCGGACCTGCCGCAGTGTACTGAATCTTCTGAATCGTCACAGGAAATGGGAAACCGGTCCTATGCAAGAAGGAAATACCAGCCCGAGCGGGCGGATCGGTCAGGGGAAAAGCCAGATTGATGAACAAGAAAATGAAAAGGCAGATGGCGAACACGATCGTGAATCTCTTACTCATAGCGCTAAAGTCGCCGAACAACCAAGATCACCGACAGCCACCGGCAGCGCAGTCGCAACTGCAACAACAGTGGTCTGTCTCCAGTGATCGTCAAAACTGCAGCGCTTGGTGGCTGTTCGGTGCATCTGCTTGTTCGGCAAGGTTGTCACTCGACGATCTCTTTGCCAAATGCAACTCGCCCTATCCACCGCAACAGGGATTTGTACGCTATCGCAGCCACAAAGAACGCGAGCAATGCAACTGTGGCCCGCAGTATCCGCCCGCCGACGCCAAACTCCATAATGAGAAAAACGACGGGGATTGCTACCAATACGACGCAAACCGAAATAAGCTGATGGACCACGCCCGGAGAGAATCTACGACGCAGCGCAAAAGCCAGATAGATGAAATAGATGCCGGTTGGCGCAACGAAAAGATAGTTCGATGGATTCTGAATGGCTGGAAAGGTCCCGGCCAAGATGAAACCAACGAAAAGAAAAAGCGCGACCCCTGTGACGCCCAGGACGACTCCGAGCCGCTGCAATATGGTTTTGAGGTCCTGCGCACTCATATCGCCGAACGACCAAGCTGAGGCACATGGCGGTAATCCGGTGCCCAACACTCCAAAAACTTCATGAAACCAAAAAGCGCAAAACTGAAACGGCCCGCCATGTTGCCTCCGGCGACCTTGTTGTACAGCGTCATTTTGGTGTCTCTCCTCTATCAACCGCGAGCAGACGATTCCGGTCTGCGTGCTTCGATGACATGAGATGCACTGTCGGCTCAAGGCGTGTGCCCTCGACCATCCAGCGAATCTCATATACCATGAAAAACCAACCATTATCTCCTGGCTCAATCTTCACATCATCAAAGATGTCGTGCGCGTTGATGCTGTCGCCGACCTTCGGGAGAAAATCTGTCTCCAGGCTTAATTTGACGAATCAAATCACCAATATGTCTCTCAAACCTAAAAAGAACTGTGCTCATAACGAGTGGTGGATAATCGTGGCCGATAAATTCGAGAACCTGCGTTTCGTCAGGTATCCGAAGCCGTTCGCAACTCCAGCCGCTGCGCGCCGCCTGATGAACAAACTCAAACGCCTTGCGCCGGCGTGGAGGTATGGGGTGTGTGAGACGCTCATGCTGCCCAACAGTATATATTGGCCGAAACCCACGGGCCAATGGCTAACTGGGATTTTTCACTCATCAAAGTTTTTTTACTGCTCGTATCGCAGATTGGCAAGCCTCCATTTGCTAGGTTCGCAATCTGAGCCTTGAGCTGTAGGATGTGTAAAGACAAACTCAGTTTGTCTTTACGGGGCCTGTCCGTGATTTTGTGTGTGGGGCATAACCAAGAAAGATAGAGTTGAGTTATGACCGACACGAAGAAGAGTAGCCTGAGTGCCGAAAATCAGGAGGCAGCGATTCTGGATCAGTTGCTGGCTGGTTGCCAGAAGCCTGAAGATTTGCTGGCTCCCGGAGGGGCCTTCAACCGTCTGCGCAAGCGTCTGATTGAACGGTTGCTGAATGCCGAACTGGAGGATCATCTGGGTTACGCCAAAGGACAGAAGCCCTTGGCCGAGGACGGCAATCATCGCAACGGCTCCAGCGCCAAAACGGTTCTGGGGGAGGATGGACCGGTGGAGCTGGCGATCCCGCGCGACCGGCAGGGAACCTTTGAACCGCAGCTCATCCGCAAGGGGCAGCGGCGTTTCGAGGGCTTTGATCAGAAGATCATCGCGCTGTATGCGCGCGGCATGACGGTGCGGGAGATTCAAGGCTTTCTTCTGGAGCA
>JBQCEJ010000172.1:0-2243 GCA_051960355.1 Verrucomicrobiota bacterium
GGCGTAAACGGTGCCGAGTTCCATGCCGATATAACCGCCGCCAACGACCAGCAGGTTCTCGGGAATGTCTTCCACTTCGAGCGCTTCCTTGGAAGTCATCACGCGCGGATTGCCCAGATCAAACGCTTTGGGCGTGGCCGACTTGGAACCGACAGCGATGATCGCCTGGTCGAAGTTGATAAATTTCTGTCCCTCGGCCGTTTCGACTCGCAGCGTGGCGGAGTCGTCGAAGTAACCGCGTCCATGCCAGATTTCAACGCCGCGCATTTTCGCGAGTTGCGCCACGCCGCCGGACAATTTTCCGATGACGGAATCTTTCCAGGTGCGCAGTTGGTTCAGATCGATCGCCGGCGCGCTGAACGTGATGCCGCGATGCGCTGATTCCTTGGCGAGGGTGAGCGAATGCGTGGCGTGCAGCAGCGCCTTGGAAGGAATGCAGCCGCGGTTCAGGCAAACGCCACCGAGGCTTTTGTCCTGCTCAATCAGAATCACCTTCTTGCCCAGATCGGCCGCATAAAACGCCGCGGCATATCCGCCGGGGCCTGCGCCGATAACTACGATTTCAGTCTTAATCGGATCCATAAAAGTTTTTAAATCTTAACCGCTGTTTCGTCGAAGTTCTCGATCGCCTTGATCAAATCCACTGTGAAGCGCGCCGCAATCCCGCCATCGATCACGCGATGATCATAGGAAAGGCCGATCGGCATCAGCGTGCGAATCTCCACCTTGCCATCGCGCACCACTGGCTTCACCGCCGCGCGGCCGAGGCCCAGGATGGCGACTTCGGGTTTGTTGACGATCGGCGTGAAATGCGCGCCGCCGATTCCGCCCTGGTTGGAAATCGTGAACGTTCCGCCCTTGAGATCTTCGCCACTGACTTTGCGTTCGCGAGATTTGACCGCGAGTTCTTCCAGCTCTTTTGAAACCTGCGCAATGTCCTTTTTATCCACGTCGCGAATGACGGGAACAATCAGACCGGCCTCGGTGTCAACGGCGATGCCGATGTGAAAATAATTCTTGAGGACAATTTCCTGCGCGACCTCGTCCAGACTGGAGTTGAAAATCGGATGCTTCTTGAGGGCATCCACAACCGCTTTCAACACAAAGGAAGTCACGGTCAGGCGAACGCCTTTTTTCTCGTAGGCTTCCACGTATTTTTTCCGAAGTGCGAGCAGGCCCGTGATGTCGGCATCGTCAAACTGCGTGACGTGCGGAATCGCGTTCCAGTTTTCCGTCATGCGGCGGGCGATGACCTGGCGCAATGGCGTGAGCGGTTTCTTAGTGACGCTGCCCCACTTGGAGAAATCGATTTGCTCGGCGGCAGGTTTGGCCGGAGCAGCCGTTGCCGCGGATGCCTTGGGCTGGGAAGCGAGGCGTTGCAGGCGTTGGATATGGTTTCGGACGTCTTCCAGAGTGATTCGCCCACCACGAGCCGTGCCGCGAATGCTCTTCAAGTTCAAACCGATCTCGCGCGCCATTTTGCGGATGGCTGGGGAAGCGGCGGGTTCGACTTCTGAACCGTCGTCCGATTCAGCAGCCGATGCGTCTTCAATGGGCTCATCTTCCTCCACGGGTTGCGGCGCTGCGGCTTTCGCCTTGGGCGCGGCTGCCTGCGGAGCGGCTTTGGCCGGGGCTTCCGTTTTGCCGCTTTCAGAAAGCGAGACGAGGCGCTGGCCGACGCTGATCTTATCACCGGTTTTGACAAAAATTTTCGTCACCACGCCGGCGCCGGTTGACGGGATCGTCGCCACGGCTTTTTCGTTTTCGAGTTCGAGAATTGGCTGATCTTTAGCAACCTGATCGCCTTCTTTGACGAACAAATTCACCACAGTTCCCGAGTCGGCACCTTCACCAAGGTTTGGCAATTTTACATCCATAAATTCAAAGCGCAGTAAGTTGCGGCAAAAGACAGGTCGTTTCTAGAAAAAACTGATTCATTGTTGCACGGTTCATCGAATCAAGCCGAGGCACGACCTGCCCCGGCTTGCGAGAGCGGATTCCATCACAGAAGCTGCGGATAAATCTTTTCCGGATTCACCCCGAGATCTTTGATCGCCTTTTCCACCGTCTTCTTTTCCACCATGCCTTTTTCAGCCAAGGCAAACAGGGTTCCGACCACGGTGCTTTCGACGTCGATCTCAAAGAAGCGGCGCAGGTTGGCTCGCGTTTCACTGCGACCGAAACCATCCGTGCCGAGCGGCATCAAGCCTCCCGGAACCCACGGCGCGATCTGTTCCGGAACG
>JBQCEJ010000173.1:0-11408 GCA_051960355.1 Verrucomicrobiota bacterium
GGCCAGTTCTTCATGGCCCGGCAAACCCAGCTTGCGCACCACGAAGACATCCAGCGGCGCATGGAGCCGGTCAGCGACTTCAAAGGCCACCGGCACGCCGCCGCGCGGCAAAGCCAGAACTGTGACATCTTTCCGATCCGCGTAGTTTTGGAGCAAGCCGGCCAAAAGTTTTCCCGCTTCTGTTCGATCTCGAAACCGTCTGTTCATATTCAACTCTCCTTGGACTGGCAGCCTTGAGGTGTTCACCGCGAAACACGCACGTTACGAAAAGCGGAAAGCGAAAGAGAAATGGTTTACTCGGCTGCCTTCCTTGTTCCCTGGCTGGCGCAAGTTACCGCACCAATCCCTTTCGCTGAACTGGGGGAAACAACTCCCCGGATATTGAACCCGACGAGGCGTGGTTGTGCGTCATTGCCAAATGAGCGGATGGGCAGAAATTAAGGCATGCGAGACGATTTCCTCCTATTCAGCGGCACAGCCAATCGGCCGCTGGCGGAAGCGATCGCGCGCCGGTTGAAAGCGCCTTTGGGCGCCTGCACGATTGAGCGCTTTCCGGATGGCGAACTGGAGGTGCATCTGGATGAATCGGTGCGCCGCCGCGAGGTCTTCTTCGTTCAGCCAACGTCGCCACCGGTGAACGATCATCTGCTCGAATTGCTCGCTTTCGCCGATGCCTGCCGTCGGGCGGCGGCGCGGAGTCTCACCGCGATTGTCCCTTACTTTGGCTACGGCCGCTCCGATAAACGGCATGGCCGCCGTGAACCGATCATGGCCGGCGTCGCGGCGAATCTGATGGAATCTGTGGGGATCAATCACTTGATCACCGTGGATCTGCACGCGGCGCAGACCGAAGGTTTTTTCCGAATTCCCGTGGACACGCTCAGCGCCGTGCCGGTGCTCTGCGAGAGCTTACGCCATCAACTGGCGCCCAAGACGCTGGTCGTGTCGCCGGACGAAGGCCGTGTGCGGACGGCGGGCGAGTACGCCCGCGCGCTGAACAGTTCCGTGGTGGTGCTGCACAAGCAGCGGGAAAGTGGCACTGAAACCACAGTCACTCACGTCATTGGCGACGTGCGTGATCGGTCCTGTGTGATTATCGACGACATGATTTCAACCGGCGGCACGATTGCCAAAAGCGTGGAGGTTTTGATCGAGAACGGCGCCCGCCCGCAAATCACGGTGGCGGCAACGCATGGCGTGTTGACTGAAGCGGCGCGGGACCATCTCAGCCACCCCGCGATCGAGCAAATCCTCCTCACCGATTCGATTGCGATTCCGCCTGGCAGCTTGCCACGCTTGCGGATCGTTTCGATTGCGCGGTTGCTCGCCAGTTCGATCGCTGCGGACTTGAGCTAGGCAGGCCAACCGGGGCGGTGCGGCAATTCAACCCATTCATTGAGTTCAGGAAAATTTTTGACCTTCATCGCGGGTCCGTCCCATTCGATGCGGCGACCGACACCGGCGCGTTGGGCGAGATTTCCCAAAAACGTGAACTCCGTCAGGCGTGTCGAATAATCAAATCCCGCCGCCGTGCTCGTTTTGCCTGAGCGACAGGCGTCGAGAAAATCATCCATGACGTTTGCCGGGCGCACGAGCGTTTTGGGCGGCGCGGTCAGCGCGCGCATTTTGCTCCACGGAATCACGTGCATGCGTCCGCCGAAGGTGCTGGTGTAGATGATCCCTTTCTCGCCCACATACAGAGTGCCTTCGGAATCGAACTCTTCGTCGGGATACTGTTTTCGGAGTTCGAGCAGGAGCGGCGGAAGATTTTGCGCTTCGGGTGGCGCGGAGCGCAGCGGGCCCAGCTTCGAGGGATCGCCGCCATCCTTTAAGCCTTCGTACCAATAGACTTTGACGGCGGGCAACTCGCCTCGCGCCGGAAAGTCCCAGCGAATCCGGCTGCCCACCGGAAAACGCTCGTTGGTGCCGCCGCGAATTTGTTCCGCTTCGAACGAAACGGGATGCTCCAGTTTCAACGCCCAAAACACGCCGTCCAGAATATGGCAACCCATGTTGCCCAAGGAACCGTTTCCGAAGTCATACCATCCGTGCCATTCGTGCGGATGCAGATCATCGTGGAACTGGCGGAACGGCGCCGGTCCAATCCAACTGTCCCAATGCAAACCCTTCGGCACCGGTTTGGGCTGCGGCCGCGGACCGATGCCGCCATTGGCGCGATTGGTCCAGCTATGCGTTTCGGTCACGTTGCCAATGACACCGGCCCAGATGAATTCGCACAAGCGATGATATCCTTCCTGGCAGTGGCCTTGGTTGCCCATCTGCGTTGGCACTTTGGAAACGCGCGCCAGTTCTCGCAAGCGGCGCGCTTCGGCGATGTCATGACAGAGCGGTTTTTCACAGAAGACGCCCTTGCCCGCCTGCATCGCCAGCGTGGCAGCGGGCGCGTGATGATGATTGGGCGTGGCGATGAAAACGGCGTCGATGCTTTTGGAAAATGTGTCGAACATCACGCGATAGTCGGTGAACACTTTCAGGCGGCTGGGATTCTGGCCCTGATCGCGCAACCACTGCTTCACGAACGCGTGGCGGGTCTCGTCCGGATCGACAATGGCCACCAAATTGTCCTGGCTCTGATTGATGAGCCAATCGAGATGTGTCATCGCGCGCGCTCCGCAGCCGATCTGAACGCAGTTGAGTTTCTGCGCAACGCCAGCGGGAGCGATCGGTTTCCGTGAAGGAAATGCGCAACCGGTGGTCAGGGCGCCGGCGGCCAGCGCTGTGCGGCTGAGAAAGGCACGGCGTGATAAGTTCGAGTTCATGAACGCTGGCGATACTAACCGTTCCTCAAACCCAATGGCAATTCTCTCTTGGGCTGGAATCACAGTTTAGGAGCGCGGAGCAATGCTCCAGCGGTCCGTCTTGCGCGCGTGTAACCTTTCTCTGGAATCAACACTCTGGCCTGAAGTCCGGGATATCCCGCGATCCCGCGCAAATCCATTCGCGTGAATCGCCCACGGCTTTAACGCATGAAATCAATTCCCGCCCTGATTACGCTGACGCTCACACTTTCGATCGGCTCCGCCTTTGCCGAAGCCGCGCCCAAGCCGAACATCGTTTATTTTCTCGTGGATGATCTGGGCTACGCCGATTGCGGATTCAATGGTGGAACGGATATTCGCACACCGAACATCGATCGACTCGCCAGAGAAGGCGCGGTGCTGAAGGACTGCTACGCGCAACCGGTCTGCTCACCGACCCGCGCGGCGTTGATGACCGGTCGGCTCGCGACGCACACCGGCGTTTACAGCATCGTTCGGCCGGGCGCTCCGTGGGGATTGCCTTTGGACGAGCGACTCTTGCCGCAGGCTTTGCGCGAGGCGGGTTATACGACGGCGATTTGTGGCAAGTGGCATCTCGGCGAATTCCAACCGGCCTACACGCCGACACATCGCGGCTTTGAGCACCAGTATGGCCACTGGTTTGGCGCGATTGATTACTTCAAACACAATCGCGACGGCAAACCGGATTGGTATCGCGATGACAAGCCGCTGGTGGAGGGAGGCTACTCCACTCATCTGATCGCGCGGGAGGCCTGCCGCATCATCCACGAACAAGCGCCCGGCAAGCCGCTGTTCCTTTATGTTCCCTTCAACGGCATTCACGGTCCGCATCAGGTTCCCGAAAATTATACCGAACCTTACAAGAACCTGGCCAAAACCCGGCGCACCATCGCCGGAATGACCGCAGCCGTCGATGAGGCCATCGGGCAGATCACCGCCGCTTTGGAAGAGAAGGGATTGCGGAAAAATACGCTGATCATTTTTTCCAGTGACAACGGCGGGCCGGGGCCGGGCACCGTGACGATGAACACGCCGTTGCGCGCCGGCAAAGGCACGATTTACGAAGGGGGCATTCGCGTCTGCGCCTTCGCCACCTGGGCGGGGAAAATTCCCGCCGGCATCACGATCAACGAGCCGGTGCATGTGGCGGATTGGTATCCCACGCTCCTGAAACTGACTGGCGCGCCCACCGCACAGAAACTCGCGCCGGACGGCTTGGACATCTGGCCCGTGCTGACGCGCGGCGCCAAATCTCCGCACGACGCCCTGCTCATTCCCGGCTCGAAACCGAAAACCATGGCTTTGCGAATGGGCGATTGGAAACTCTTGCTCAGTCCGTCTGAGAAAGACGCCGAAGAGGCGGTCGGCAATGAAACCGGGTCGGGAATTATGGAGTTATACAATCTCGCGGACGACATTTCGGAGAAGCACAACCTGGCCGCGGCCCAACCCCAACGAGTCACCGCGATGCGCGCTCGTCTGGATGCTCTCATCGCTGATGCCGTGCCGCCGGGTAACATCGACGAAACTGGCCGGAAACCAAAAAAACAGCTCAAGAAGGTCCAAGCCAAGCTTCGCTGAAATTTTCTGTTTGAACAAAACGAAGTCCCACAAAAATGGGATGGCAAACGCCACGCCCTGCTCGCTACGGTTAACTGTTATGCAATCTTTCATTCGCGCCGCACTCGCTCTGGCTCTTCTGGCCGCCGCTCAACTCTTGCCCGCCGCGCCGACTCCGCAGCCGAACATCGTGATCATCTATGGCGATGACATTGGCTACGGCGACTTGGGTTGCTACGGCGCGACCGCAGTGAAAACCCCGAACGTGGATCGTTTCGCCAGGCAGGGACTGCGTTTTACCAGCGGCTATTGTTCGTCCGCGACCTGCACGCCGTCGCGTTATTCGCTGCTGACCGGCGAGTACGCCTTCCGCCAGAAAGGCACACACATTTTGCCTGGCGATGCGCCGTTGATCATTGCGCCGGGGCGCACCACGCTCCCGTCCATTCTCAAACAGGCGGGATACAAAACCGGCATCGTCGGCAAATGGCATCTCGGCCTGGGCGCGGGCGACCTTGATTGGAATGGCGAGATCAAGCCGGGACCGCTTGAAGTCGGTTTCGATTATTCCTTCATCATGGCGGCGACCGCTGATCGCGTGCCGTGCGTTTATGTGGAGAATCATCGCGTGGTGGGTCTCGACCCGAAAGATCCCCTGAAAATCAGTTACCGCCAGCCGTTCCCGGGCGAACCGACCGGCATTCTCAATCGCGATTCGCTCCGGATGAATTGGAGTCACGGGCACAATCAGGCGGTCATCAACGGCATTGGCCGGATCGGCTACATGAAAGGCGGCAAGTCGGCGATCTGGAAAGACGAAGACATGGCGGACACCTATACGAAGAAGGCGCTGGCGTTCATCGATCGGGAACAGGGCCATCCGTTTTTCCTGTATATGGCCCCGACCGACATTCACGTTCCGCGCGTTCCCAACCCGCGTTTCGTCGGCAAAACCACGATGGGTCCGCGCGGCGACGCGATTGTCGAGTTTGACGACTGCGTCGGCCAGATTCTCAAAAAGTTGGATGATCTGAAGCTGACCTTAAATACGCTGGTTATCATCACAAGCGACAACGGCCCGGTGCTGGACGACGGTTATCAGGATGGCGCGGTTGAAAAGCTCGGCAATCACAAGCCCGCCGGTCCGTTCAGCGGCGGCAAGTACAGCATTTTTGAAGGCGGCACTCGGATGCCGTTCCTGGTGCGCTGGCCCGGGCGCGTCAAACCCGGCGTGAGTGACGCGATTGTCAGCCAGGTGGATTTCTGCGCGTCCTTCGCCGCGCTCGCCGGACAGAAGCCTGCCACGAACACCATGCCAGATAGCATGAACATGCTGCCGGCTTTGCTCGGCGACTCTAAAACCGGACGCGATCACGTCGTCGAATACGCCCGCGCGATGGCCTTGCGGCAGGGCAATTGGAAGTTCATCGCCAGCAGTGCGAACAAGGTTGGAAAGAAAAAATCCGCGGGCAACCCGAAGCCGCAATTGTATGATCTGGCCGCCGATCCCGCTGAAACCAAGAACGTCGCAGCGGAACACCCCGAGATCGTGAAACAAATGGAGGAACGCCTGCAACAGATCAGTGGCGGCGCTGTTGATTCGGCCGAGGGTAATCAGGACTGAAAGCGCGCTTAATCTGGTTCGCCATCTTTCGCCAGCCGATTCAATTGGGTATGCCGTCGGCTTTGTCTCCGTAGCATAAAGCCCTTCCCGGCTCGCGCTTCAATGCCCAGGAAAGCGTGCGGGAGAAATCGGTTCGAACTGAGGGTTACCTTGTCTTGACCGGTTCGGGCTCCTCATTACACTGGCTTACCTGAATGAAATTTCGTTTTTTTCACGCGATTCTGGCGCTGGGTTTGTTGGCCGGGCTTCAACTTAAGGCCGAACCGCAACTCGCCGACGGCATCAAAGTCGTGGTTCACGATTCCCTGGTGACATATCAACAGGTGGATGAATACACGCTGCCGTTCATCGAGGATTTACGCCGCCAATACCGGAACGATCGCGAAGGTTTTCAGAAGAAGGTGGACCAGTTGCTCGAAGAAAATACCGAAGTGCTGGTGCAACGCGAACTGGTGCTGCATGAATTCGAGACGGCCGGTTACAACCTCCCCGACAGTGTCATTGACGATTACGTCCAGCAGCGGATTCGCAGCCGATACGGAAACCGCGCCACCCTCACCAAAACGCTCCAGGCGGAAGGCATCACCTTCGAAAAATTCCGCAAACAAATCCGCGATCAATTCATTGTCGAACAGATGCGGCTGAAGAACGTCTCGGATGCGGTGATGATTTCTCCGCACAAAATCGAAGTCTATTACGTGGCGCATACGAACGATTTTAAGGTCGAAGAGCAGGTCAAGCTCCGGATGATCGTCATCAATAAAAGCTCGGACGATCCGGAGCAGGCGCGCAAACTCGCGGATGAGATTTCGGCAAAAATCAACGAAGGCGCTTCCTTCGCCGAAATGGCTTCGGTCTATTCGCAGGATTCCAAACGCAATCAGGGCGGCGCGTGGGATTGGGTGGAAACCTCGGTGTTGCGCAAGGAATTCGCGGAAGTGGTCGGCCCACTTAAACCCGGCCAAAAGAGTGGCGTTATCGAAACGCCCGAATCCTTTTGCCTGCTGCTCGTGGACGACAAGCGCCCCGCTCACATCAAACCGTTGAACGACGTGCGGGAAGAGATTGAAAAGACGTTGCTTTCCGAGGAACGCGATCGAGCGCAGAAGCAGTGGAATGATCGCCTGAAGAAGAAAACATTCGTCCGCTATTTCCAATAACGGCGTCTTGCGCGTTGAAACTGCAACGCCAAAGGACCGGGAATATCAAGCACATGTGGATCGGCATTTCAGTGGGTGACATTACCGGCATCGGACCGGAAGTGACGCTGAAAGCTTTGGCGCAGGAGATGGAATCGGATGGAGCGCGCTATCTGTTGATCGGTGACGAAGCTCACGCACGCCGGCTCAACGCACAACTCGGCCTCGGCCTTTCACTTCAACGACACGGCGAATCTACCGAATCGGGCCGCATTTTTGTCTGCAATCCACTCACGGAAGCTCTGCCCGTCGATTTGCCAGCAGGCTCGCCGATCGCTGCCCGCGCGGCCGTCGCTTGGCTGAAAGACGGCGCGGAACGTTGTCTGCGCGGCGACCTCCAGGCGCTGGTCACCGCGCCTGTGAGCAAAGAGTCGATCATCCGGTCCGGTCAGGCTTTTGTCGGCCAAACTGAATTTCTGTCGCAACTCGCCGACACCGAGCGCACTGTCATGATGTTGCTGGGTCACGATGATCGCGGGCGCTGGTTACGCGTCGCCCTGGCCACCACGCACGTCCCGATTAAAGTTCTCGCCGAACAGGTCACGCGCGACAAGGTGGAACTCGCGATTGAAATGGCGGCCCAAGCGTGTCGCGACTTGAAACTGCCGCGCGCCCGCGTGGCTGTGTGCGGGTTGAATCCGCATGCCGGCGAAGGTGGTAAAATCGGAAACGAAGAACAAACCATCGTCGGTCCTGCGGTGCTCGCCGCGCAGCAACGACACATCGATGTCCTCGGTCCGCTCAGTGCGGACACGCTGTTCTACAATGCCTACAAAGGCGATTACGATGCCGTGGTGGCCATGTATCATGATCAGGGTTTGGCGCCTTTGAAAATGGTGGCGTTCGAAAGCGGCGTGAACTGGACGCTCGGTCTGCCCTTCATCCGGACTTCGCCCGATCATGGCACCGCTTACAACATCGCGGGACAGGGAATTGCCGATGCGTCCAGCATGGTTGCGGCGATCCGACTGGCCAAGCAACTGGCGGCCGCGCGGGCTTAACGTTTCTGTTCCACGCCCATCTGACCGCGCGTGACGCCGAGTTGGCTCATCAGCTTCAATTCACGCCAGAGTTGCGTTCCAGAAATTTCGCCCCGCAACAACTGTCGATACTTCGAAATCGTTTGCGTGACCTGCTCCGGCGTTTCATTCAGGAACTCCAGACGAAAATCCCGCACGCCCAGCGCCAACATGCCCGCAACGTATTCCGCGCCGGTTTGCGCCAGAGAATTGAAAACTGTGTTGCGGCAACCCACGTCCGCTTTGAGCGGATGCTCCGCGCCCACGCGATCGCGCAGACGCACGTCGTGTTTGTCGCACGGCCGGCCGCAATTGGTGAAATCGGTTCCACTGGAGAGAAACGCGCAGAACACGCAATGCTCCATGTGAAACATCGGGATGTGCTGGTGAATCGTGACTTCAAACCAGCTCGCCGGCGCCGATCGCAGCAAGGCTTCCAACTGCTGAATGTTGAGATCGTACGACGGCGTGATCCGCTCCAAGCCGAACTTGTTTTTGAAATACTCGGCGGACAAACGGTTCGCAATGTTCAGCGAAAAATCGCCGACGCGCCGGTCGTTGGAAAAGAATTTCAAATGATCGTAATTCCGAACGAGATAACCGTCGGCATTGCAGGAGCGCACCTGTTGCAACGTCCATTCCTCGCCCATTTTGAAGATGCGCGGCGGCGCGACCCAAATGCTGGGTGCTGGCTGTAGCGCGTTGGACTGCGACGCCGCACAACCGCGAGCAGTATGAAACAGCGTCACGGCTTCACGATATTTTTTCGGATCTTCAAACTCGCAGTAAATGGTTTGAGCGCCGCAGTGCAGCGCGGCTTCCAGTTGCGCCAGGTTGCGCACCAGAATGATCAGCTGCGCGTCGTGTTTTTCCGGAGCGGCCTCAATTCCGGCTGCTTGGAGAAGCGCGTTGGCGTGTTTCGATGCGATGAAATCGTTTAGAATCCAGCGCTTTGGCTCGGTGCGCTGCTTTTCCAAATCGGCAACGACTTCGCGCCGGAGACGGTTCAATTCGCTGATCGGCACCAGCACTTCGCCGGATAAAAGATTTTTCAATTCACCGAGTTTGAAGGGAGTTCCGCCGAGACGTCCGAGTTTATCGCGCAGACGTTCGGTCGTGAGTGGCTGCTTTTCCGCCTTGGCCAGCGGCATGGTGGAATCGGCGCGGGCGATGTTGCCTAATTCATCCCGCGCAATCAGAGTCAAAGGTTTGCCAGCAAGGCCGTGAACTTCGAGGTCGATCGGTCGTTGAAATTTGGGGGAATCGCCTTCAAACGTCTGGCGCAAGTGCCGGTCGAGTTCCGGATCATTGGTTTTCCAGATCTTATCGCCGACGTGCAGGCGCGCAAAATTGATATGACCGTAGCCGAAATGGAGTTCTGTTGGACTGCTGCCCGCGGGACTTTTTACGCTGCTGTGCGTCTTGATTTCGTAAACGCGTCCGCCCTCTTCCTTTTCGTCGGGCCGGCCCGCATCAAACACCACGCCGTCGCCCGGCTTCAACGGCGCTTGCAGCGTGACGAAAACGCTTTCATTCAACACGCGGCTGACCGCGCCCAGATAAACGCCGCGCTTCTTGCCGAAGCGCGCATGAACCAGTTGCTGGTTGTTGATTCCGCCGAACCAGCCTGTGTGAAGCCCGCGGGAGAAAGCCATCTCCATCGCATATTGTGGATCGACTGTTTCGGAGTTGCGCCCGCCGGTTGGCCGCGTTTTTGGAGCATCGGCTAATTGCAGTTTATCCAAGGCTTGCCGATACGTGCGGGTGATGTTGGCCACATATTCCGGCGACTTCAAACGGCCTTCGATTTTCAGCGACGCGACGCCCGAACGGATCAGCTCCGGAAGAATTTCCAGACCGGCCAAATCCTGCGGGCTCAGCAGATATTTGCGATCGCCGAGCGGAACGAGCTTGCCGTCTGAAAGCAAATCGTAAGGCATGCGACACGCCTGGGCGCATTCGCCGCGATTGGCGGAACGACCGCCGAGTGCTTCGCTGGTGAGGCATTGACCCGAGTAGGCAACGCAAAGCGCGCCGTGGACAAAGACTTCAAGCGGAAGCGGTGCGGATGAAGTGGTGACGGGACAAGCGGGCTCAGATGGCGCTGGAGCCTGCGCGAGACGAGCTTCTTGGGCCGCCTGAATTTTTTCAATTTCCTTGATCGAACACTCGCGGGCGAGAACGACCAGGTTGCAGCCCAGTTCACGGGCGAAGTCCACGCCGGCAACACTGCTCACGGTCATTTGCGTTGAAGCGTGAATCGGAAAGTCGGGCGACAATTGGCGAATCAAACGGCAAATACCGACGTCTTGAACGATGGCGGCGTCCACGCCCGCCGCAATCACCGTGCGCAGATAGTTCGTTGCGTCCTCGAGCTCGTTTTCAAACACCAGTGTGTTCAGTGTGACGTAGCCTTTCACGCCGCGAAGGTGAAGCAGTTGCATCAGCTTCGGCAGATCAGATTCGGTGAAGTTCTGCGCGCGCATCCGGGCGTTGAACCGGTCCAAGCCGAAATAAATCGCATCGGCGCCGTTCTCGATGGCGGCTTTGACGCAAGCCCAATCGCCAGCAGGCGCGAGGAGTTCGGGCATGGCGCGGAGCATCGGCTCCGTCTGGAGCGGTGGAGCGGTCTGAGATTGCGTGCTGTTGGCCATGTCGGATCAAGCTAACAGCGAAGGAAGTTTAAAACAAAATCTCTTTGCGCCTTTGCGCTTGCGGCGGGTTGCGGGTTAACTGTTCTCATGCGCGTTTTGATTGTTGGCTGTGGCTATGTTGGCCTGCCCGTGGGAGCGGAATTGGTGCGGCAGGGCCATGAGGTTTTCGGCCTGCGCCGAAGCACGGCAGCTCAGCAGGAATTGAAAGCGGTTGGAATCAAGCCGCTCTATGCCGATATCAGTCAGCCCGGCGATCTGGCCGTATTGCCGAGCCAATACGATTGGGTGGTCAACTGCGTTGCTTCCGGCGGCGGCACTCCGGAGGATTATCGCCGCACATATCGGGAAGGCACGCGCAACTTGCTGCAATGGCTTCAGCGGACGCCGCCTCGAAAATTCGTTTACACCAGCAGCACGAGTGTTTACGGACAGAACGACGGTTCGTGGGTGGTTGAGAACGATCCGGTCGAGCCTGCGACCGAGTCCGGCAGAGTTTTGGTGGAAACCGAGAATCTTCTGCTTGAAGCTGCGAAGGAAATCTATTTTCCCGC
>JBQCEJ010000174.1:0-18819 GCA_051960355.1 Verrucomicrobiota bacterium
GGTTTTCATCAAGGAGGAATTCCTGCGAATGATTTTCCGCAGCGCGGTGGCGCAGGCTCAGATCAAGCGGCATTTCGTTCTCGTGGGAACCAGCGCCGAAACCGCCAGGATGAAAAAAGAGCTGCGGATCAAGTCACCGGAAGGGGTCGTGGTTCTGGCGGAGCTGAATTTGAATGAAACGCCGGTCGAAAAGCTGGCTGAACTGTTGCACGAACATTCCGTGAATGGCGTGATCCTCAACGCCAAGCATTCCTATTTCGAGCAGGTCGAAGCGGCCATCCGCGTCTGTGAAACGGAAGGGGTGGAGGCGTGGCTGGTGGCGGACTTTTTCAACACGAAGATTTCACGCACCAGCTTTGATGATTTTTGCGGCCGTCCGGTGCTGGTCTTCCGCACGGCTCCTGAATCGTCCTGGCAAAGTGTTTTGAAGCAAACCATCGATTTCATCGGAGCCATGTTGATGCTCCTCCTCTTGGCGCTGCCCTTGGCCATTGTCGCTTTGCTGATCAAATTCACGTCGCCGGGCCCGGTCTTGTTTCGGCAACAACGCTCTGGTTTGAATGGGCGTCCGTTCACAATCTTCAAGTTTCGGACAATGGTGACCAATGCCGAACAGCGTCAGCATGAGTTGGCGGCCATGAACGAAATGAGCGGGCCGGTTTTCAAGATGACGAGCGATCCGCGTATTACCCCGATCGGCAAGATTCTCCGCAAGTTCAGCATCGATGAGTTTCCGCAGCTTTTTAACGTCGTGCGTGGTGAGATGAGTCTGGTCGGGCCGCGGCCGCTGCCGGTCGACGAGGTCAAGCGCTTCAATGATTTTGCGCATCGCCGCCGATTGAGCGTGAAGCCGGGTTTGACCTGTCTGTGGCAGATCAGCGGCCGCAACAATGTGAAAGATTTCAATGACTGGGTCCGGCTGGATCTGCAGTACATCGACAACTGGTCGTTGTGGCTGGATTTGAAAATCCTTTTCCAGACGGTCCCCGTCGTGCTGGCCGGCACCGGCGCGAAGTGAGGCCCAGTGCGCCCGTTGTTTGTTTCGCCTTTCGCATAACCCTTGGAATTTCCGGCGCGTTCCAATAGTGTTTGCCCCCAACAAAAGCAGCCCGTGAGAAAAAATCTATAATGAAAAAGACGCAACCCACATCCGTGGTGACCGGAGCCGCAGGTTTCCTCGGATCACACCTGACCGATCTGCTGCTATCGCGCGGACACAAAGTGATCGGAATCGACAACTTCGTGACCGGCGCGGTTGATAACATTGCGCACCTTGGCGGAAACCGGAATTTCAAATTTATCGAGCAGGATGTGACCGAGTTTATTTTTCTCGATAGTCCCGTGGATTACGTCTGGCACTTCGCTTCGCCAGCCAGTCCGATCGACTATTTGGAATTACCGATTCAAACGCTGAAAGTGGGTTCGCTCGGCACGCACAAGGCGCTGGGCCTGGCGAAGAACAAACAGGCGCGGTTCTTGATTGCTTCGACTTCGGAAATTTACGGTGACCCTTTGATCCATCCGCAACCCGAAGAGTATTGGGGCAACGTCAACACCATCGGGCCGCGCGGCTGCTACGATGAAGCCAAGCGCTTCGCCGAGGCGTTGACCATGGCGTATCACCGCGAGCACGGTGTGGAAACGCGCATCGTGCGAATCTTCAATACTTATGGGCCTCGCATGCGGCTCAACGACGGACGTGTCGTGCCTGCTTTCGTCAGTCAGGCGCTCAAGAACAAGCCGATCACGGTGTTCGGCGAGGGCAAACAGACGCGCAGTTTTTGTTATGTATCGGATCTAATTGAGGGCATTTATCGCCTGATGATGGGCAAGTATGATTTGCCGGTGAACATAGGAAATCCGACGGAGATGACCATGCTGCAGTTTGCGAAAGAAATCGTCCAGGCCACGGGTTCGCGCAGCAAGATCACATTCAAGCCGCTGCCGCAGGATGATCCGAAGCAACGCAAGCCGGACATCACCAAGGCAAAGAAATATTTGAAGTGGGAGCCGAAAGTGAAACTCGCCGACGGCCTGGTCAAAACGATCGAATATTTTCGGCAAAAAATCTGAAGGTGTGCGCGACAGATTTTGCGAGCGAGAAAGTGCGGTTGAATTTTTTTGGCCAGTAATTTTCGATTTGCGAGTGCGATCATCTGAAAAAATCTTTTTCTGTTTGACCCCTACTTGTATTTCCGTTAACCAGCTTGAGCTACGCTTAATGTTGCGACTTGAACCGGCGCAGGATTGAGTGGCGAGTGACAACAGCCGATGTTGAAATCAAAATCATTTCTGGCGGTGGACTTTGGGGCAGGGAGTCTCAAGCTGGCGGAATTCGAAGTCAACGAAGCCGGCGGGTTGCGCCTCACGCAATACGCGATCAAATCCCTTGGGCCGGACGGCGCGCAGGAATCCACCCGCGAAGCCACCATTCTCAAAGCGCTCCAGTCGGTCATCGCTGAAAAAGGATTCAAGTCCCGCGATATCAATGTCTGCGCTCCCGGTTTTCACGTTTTTTCCAAGTTCGTCAAACTTCCGCCTGTCGAAACCAGCAAAGTTACCCAGATCATCCAATACGAGGCGCAGCAGAACGTGCCTTTCCCGTTGCAGGAGGTCGTTTGGGATTATCAAATTCTTGGGACCACGGCTGGCGGCGAACTTGAAGTGCTGCTGGTGGCCATCAAGGCAGAAATTGTCGAAGGCCTCTTCCGGGTTTCCGAAGCTGCCAAGCTCCGGTTGCAGGTTGCGGATGTGTCGCCCGCTGCCCTGTGCAACGCGTTTCGTTACAATTATGGCGATATCGAAGACTGCGCGATGCTTCTCGATATCGGCGCCAAGACGAGCAATCTGCTGTTCTTCGAAAAGGGCAAAGTTTTTTCCCGCAGTATCAATCTGGGCGCCAACTCCATTACGCAAGACTTTGCGAGCGAGTCCAAGCTGAAGTTTGAAGTCGCTGAGAAGATCAAGATTGAAGAAGGGTTTGTCAGCCTGGGTGGCGCTTATGAGGAGCCTGAAAATGCGAATCAGGCGGCGATCTCCAAAATTGCCCGGCAGTTCATGACGCGTCTGCATATTCAGGTCAACCAGACCATGCAGTTCTATCGCGGACAGCAGAACGGTTCCGCTCCGCAGCGGCTCTTTCTTTCCGGTGGCGCTTCGATCATGCCCTATACCGCACAGTTTTTTGCCGAGAAGCTGAACGTGCCGGTGGAATACTTTAATCCGCTCCGCAACGTGCAGATCGATCCCGCCGTCAATCTGGAAGAACTGGCGCTGGTGGCCCATTCACTCGGTGAAGTCGTCGGCCTGGGATTGCGCAACCTCGCGCACTGTCCGGTGGAGTTGAACCTGATTCCGGAAAGCACGCGCCGCCTGCAAGGGTTCAATGAGAAAAAGCCTTACCTGATTGCGACGGTGTTTGCTCTGGTTGCAGTGGTTGGTGTGATGGGCTTGCTTTACCAGAAATTAGCCGGCGTGAAGCAGGAGGAACTCGAGAAGAATGTCCTGCCGATCCTTGAACCGCTCCGGGCCAAGGAAGTTCAGTTCAAAAAGGCGTACGGCAATCTGCAGTCCGCCACCAATGAGTTGAGCCAGCTCGGTGCTTGGATGGGTGGCCGGTATTACTGGGCGGACGTGTTGACAGAATTGCGTCGCGTGTTGATTCAGGCCGAGTTGATCAGCAAGCAAAAGCTCAAAACCGATGCGGGAATCTGGATTGAGCAGATGCAGACAACGGTGCCATCGGTTCCTGGGATGATGGATCCGATGATGTCCCGCGGCATGGACCCGATGGCTCCCGATCCGATGATGATGGAGCGAGAAGCGATGATGCGGGAACGGTACATGAATCCTCAGCAGCCGATGCCCCCTATGGAGGCAGGAATGCCCGCTCCGGATGGAGCAACCGCGGCGGCAGGGGTTCCCGGCGCTCCGGTGTTGCCGCAGGTTGCGGCCGCCACGACCAACCAGATTTCCACCATCAAAATCGTGTGCCGGGCAGTGGATCTTTCCAGTCTGGTTTCGGATGCGAATACCACGGTCATCTACACGTTGGAAAACGAGCTCAAAGCCAGTCCTTTCCTCGATCCCAAAGAAACCCAGATCGTGGGCGCAATCACGCCTGACGAAACGACGCACACCTTTACCGTCACGTTCCTGCTGGCGTTAAAAAATCCGCTGAAGCTCTAGTATGTCCTGGATCAAGAGAAATTTATATTTTCTGATTGGTGGCGTCACAGCGGCCTTGCTGCTGGGGCTGGCCGGTTTTTATTTCTACTCCAAGTGGTCGCTCAACAACGAAAACCTCGAAAAACTGGAGGCTGCTTACGCTGATTGGGAGCGCATTTCCAATCTCAGCCCCAATCCGGGGAATGAGAAGGTGGACAACATCAAGCTGGCGCGAGAGCAACAGCGGGAAGTGCGTGCTGAGTTCGCCAAACTTCAAAAGTCATTTGCTCCGATTCCACCCGTTCCCAGCTCCGCCAAGGGCGTGGTCACCAAAGAAGAGTTTGCCTCGGCATTGCGGCGGACCATCGATCAACTGCAGAAAGATGCCTCCTTGGGCGGTGTGACGCTCCCGCCAAGATATGATTTTTCGTTTCAGGCTGAACGGAACCTTCCAAACTTCGCGCCCGGCAGCCTGCAGCCACTCTCTGCCCAATTGGGAGATATCAAGACCATCTGCACTTTCCTGTTCCGGGCCAAAGTTAACTCGCTGGACGCGGTTCGCCGGGAACGCGTTTCGACCGACGACCAGAGTGGGCCGCAAGCCGATTACCTCGACATGAACCATGTCTCGGTCACCAACGATTTGGCGATTCTGGTGCCCTACGAAGTGGCGTTCCGTTGTTTCAGCGCGGAACTGGCGGGAACACTTTCCGCATTCGGCAGCAGCAGCAACGGTATCATCGTGAAGTCCGTGAACGTAGAACCTGCGTCCGGCGTCACTTCCGTATTGGGTGATCAGTACAATGTGCCCGGAGCGATGGGATATCCTCCTGGTGCTCCTGGTTATCCCGCCGTTAATTACGGTGAAGCCGCGATGATGGGCCGCCCTATGCCCGTGCCGACTCCCGCTCCCGTCACCCGCGGGGGGCTGCAGACCATTTTGGACGAAAAGCCATTGAAGGTCACCCTTGTGCTCAACGTGGTGAGATTGCTGCCAACTAAATAAATGCAATTCTTCAAGAAAAACTACGAAAAGGTCTTGCTCGGACTGGTGTTGGTGGGGCTCGTTGCGGTCGCCGTGTTCCTGCTTTTACTGGTGGGGAACGAGAAAGAGGCTCAAGCCGAACGCCGCAACAAGATCATCAATCGTCCCGTCAAGCCTCTGGTTGACCTTGATCTGACTCAGGCGGGTGTCTTGTTGAAGCGTGCTGAAGCACCTTTGGTTTTGAACTTCTCCGACAACCTGCACAAGCTGTTCAACCCGGTGCGCTGGCAGAGAACCGTGGATGGACGGCTCATGAAGAATCCGGTCGGCACCAGCTTGGAAAAGCTCGACATCGTAAAGATTACGCCCCTGTACCTCACAATCGGGTTGGATACGGTTCATTCGTCGGAGTCGGGTGTCCGTTATGTGGTTGTCATTGAGCAGCAGGCTGCGATGAAACCCAGTTTCCGAATGAGACGCTCAAATTACGTCTCTAAAGGCGACAAAAAGGAATACGGTGAAAACAAGGATACATTCACCTTGCTGGACGTAACCGGGCCCGCCGAAAATCCGACCTCGCTGACCTTGGGTTTGAGCGACACCGACAAGCCAATCTCGATTTCGAAGGAGAATCCTTACCGCCGCGTGGATGGCTACACAGCTGATTTGAGGTTTGCTCCCGAGAATAAGACCTTTCTCAACCGTCGCGTCGGCGATCGGATTGTCGTAGCTGGTGAAGAATACAATATCGTTGCTATAACGGAGAACGAAGTTGTATTGTCCGCCAAGTCAAATCAGAAGAAATGGACCATTACGTACAACGCGGCTCCCTGAGGTGACCGTTGTACAGAACGCATCGAACCCATGATCAAAGCAGTCATCACTCCACTCTGTTTAACCTTGTTGCTTGCGACCGGCACCAGCCTGTCCGCACAGACTACTCCAGTGGATTCCGCAGTGCAGGCCGCCGTTCGCCGTCAGGCCGACCAGATTTCCCTTCGGCAAAAACTGCAGGATGCTCGTGGCGCTGAGCAGCGCGGAGATCTCGCCACCGCCGCCAAGCTTTACGATGATGCCTGGGCGCTCGTGACAGGCATTGGGCCGGGAGTTGAGGTGGAGGCAACTCAGACGATCAACGGACTCACTGCCGCCCGCTTGGAATTGGCGCGCCGGGCGCAAAGCCGCCACGATTATCGCGACGCTCAAGTCCAAATTCAAGACGCCCTGCGCGTCAACCCGCACAACGAGTCGGTCATCGCATCAGCCCAGGCAAATCAAAAACTGCTGGCTGCGCAGCAGGGGCATATTCCCAGTCCTGAGGTGCAGGAACAGGCCGCCACCATTCAGAAGCAAGCGTTGTCAGCCAGAACCCATGCGCAGAATGGCAAGTTCTTTTACGAAGCGGGAAAATATGACGAAGCCGAAACCGAGTTGCGCTTGGCCTTGAAGGAAAACCGCAACGATCAGGCGGCCCTCTATTACGCCAATCTGGTCCAACAAGCTCGGTTCAAGCAAATCTCCGATCATCGCAGTTTGGAATCCGGACGCAAAATCGTTCAGGTCGAAGATGCTTGGAACGATCCCGTCAAACGCGACGCTCTCCCGCAGCCGAATCCGATGGCGCGAACCAACCTTATCAATACCAGCCCGAATCGGCAGGCGATCATGAGCAAGTTGGATCGTATCCGCCTGGATACCGTGTTCTATGATTCGTTGCCTTTGAGTGAAGTGATTCGCAATCTTCAGGACGAAGTCAAAAAGCGCGACCCGCTCAAACGCGGCATCAATTTCCTCATCAATCCCAATCAGGAGAAAGTTGGGATGACTCCCGTCACCAGCGTTCCTGGTGGTGGTGGATTTCCTGGCGGCTTCGAAGGCGGCTTCACTCCTAACGCCCCGGTTGCTCCTGCGATCGATCCGGCTACAGGGTTGCCGATTCCCACCGCTCAACCAAGTGCTGAGGCGGTCGATATCAACTCCGTTTCAATCAAGATCAACCCTGCCTTGACCGATGTTCGTCTGGCGGACGTCCTGGAAGCAATTATCACGGTGGCCGATCATCCGATCAAATATTCACTGACAGACTATGCCGTCGTGTTTTCGTTGAAAGGACCTGAAACGCCAGAGCTTCACATGCGCACCTTCAAAGTGGATCCCAATACCTTTGTCCAGGGTTTGCAAAGCGTTTCCGGTTTGGACTTCAGCAGCTATGTCTCCTCCAGTGGCGGCGGTGGTGGTGGCGGCGGTGGCAATCGCGGCGGTGGCGGCGGTGGCAACCGTGGCGGCGGCAACCAAGGTGGTCAAAATGGCGGCGATGGTTCAATGGCGATCCCCCGCGTGGTGGTCGCTGGTGGAACCGGTGGTGGCGGTGGTGGCGGCCGGAACGGTGGTGGCGGCGGCGGCGGTGGTGGTTTGTCGGGTGTTACCGAAACCAATCTGACTTCTGGAATCCAAACTGCCGTAATTCAGTTCTTCGCCACGGTGGGTGTGGACTTGAGTCCTACCAGCGGCAAAAACGTTTTCTTCAATGATCGCGAAGGCACCTTGCTGGTTCGTGCCACATCGCAGGAACTGGATATCATTGAGGCGGCTGTTCAAACACTCAACATTGCCCCGCCGCAGGTGAATGTTAAATCCAAATTCGTAGAGGTCAGCCAGAACGACAGCAAGGCATTGGGCTTTGACTGGTACTTGGGCAATTTCTTGATGGGCAACGGGGCGGTGGGTCTACAAGGCGGGACCGCGCCAACCTACACCGGTTCACCCTCATCAGCCAATCCTGCCGGGTCTTTCCCAGGCAATGTAGCGTCTGGAACGGCAACTGCAGCGGCCTCCTCCGACGCGCTGTTAACTCCCGGCCTGCGAAATACGTTGAACGCCCCGGCGGTCGCGACTCTCACCGGCATCTTAACGGATCCTCAGTTTCGCGTTGTGCTCCATGCCTTGGAACAACGCGATGGCGCGGATCTGTTGAATCAAGGTGAAGTCACCACCCTGAGCGGTCGCCAGGCACAGATCCAAGTGGTGGATCTTCGTTACATTGTTACGGAAAGCGCGGTGGAAAACTCGAGCGGTGGCGGTGGGCAGTTTTCGGACAGCGGTGGCAATAACAACATCAATCAACCGCTGTCACAAGCCATCGTTCCGTATGCCACCCCGATTCCGTTGGGACCGACTTTGGACGTTATTCCTTACGTTTCAGCCGACGGCTACACCATCCAGATGACCCTTATTCCGACCATCGTGGAATTCATCGGCTACGATGATCCGGGTCCGTTTCTTATCCAGGCCCAGGCGGTCGGTGGAGGTGGCGGTGCGACCGTGCCGCTGACGTCCGTTCTGCCCCTGCCGCACTTCCGGATTCGGCAGATCACCAGCAGTGTGGTTGTCTGGGATGGTCAAACCATTGTTTTGGGCGGTTTGATTTCCGACAACATCACGAAGGTCAAGGACAAGGTCCCGGTCTTGGGCGACCTCCCGTTTTTGGGTCGTTTCTTCCGCAGCGAATCAAGCCAGACGCAGAAGAAGAATCTCGTCATTTTTGTGACGCCGACCATCATCGATCCGGCTGGCAATCGTCTGCATTCGGATGATGAGCTGCCATTCGCCCAAACCTCCGTTCCGCCGCAAAAACCCACTCTCTGATTGGACCAACCGATGCGGGGCCGAGCAAAAATAGTCAGGCGGAACGTGACGCAGAGTTCTTTATTGACGCAGCCATTCCCTCTGATCGACCAGAGGGATGGCTGGCTTGGTTTTCGGCGATTAGCACTTAAACAGCAGTGAACCTACAGAACATCTTTGCAGCGTGAGAACAATTCCCCATCTATTTAAATCCCGGCCCTTGCTGGCTCGCATGTTGGCGCCGGTCAGTTGCTCGCTGGTGCTGGCGGTTCAACCACTTGCCTTTGCCGAACCGACCATCAGCCCCGAAGCCGATGAAGCGCGCATCGTGGGTTCCCGGTTTGGTGATCAGGTTGCACCCGAACTGGCCTTGGATGCGAACGGTGGGTATCTGGTGTGGCAGGACAATTCAGTGAACTCGTTGGGCTTGAGGATCATGGCGCAACGGTTGGATAGCCAACTGACGCCGTCCGGCGCTCCGATTGCGATTAGTTCTGTTGTAAAATCCAAAAAGACCGCTGATCAGGAAAAAGCGAAGGTTGCCTTGACTCAGGAGGGCGCGGTGGTGACGTGGCAAGGGGGCAAGGTGGGATTCCAGCAAATCTATGCGCGATTTATTGACGCCAACGGTTTGCCAGTAAAGAGCGACTTGCGAGTCAGTGCCCGGACCAAAAACGCGCAGATCACACCGGCAGTTGCCACTCTCGTTGACGGCAGCGTCGTAGTTGTGTGGTCCAGCTTCGGTCAGGATGATGCCAGCAACCTCAACCCGGCGTTGCGCGGCTTGCAAGGTGTCTTCGGACAACGTTTTTCAGCGACCGGCGCCAAGCTAGGACGCGAGTTCCAATTGAACCAGACTGTTGCCAATAACCAACGCAACCCTGCGATCGCCGCTCTAGCGAACGGGAACTTTGTGGTGGTTTGGATTTCGGAACTCCAGCGGGGGCCGGCGAGCGTGGATGTGGTCGGGCGGATGTTCGATCCGACTGGGAATGCCTTGGCCGACGAGTTTGCGGTCAATTTGAGCACCAACAACGTTTGCGCCAATCCGACAGTTGTGGCTTCTCCGCAGGGTGGATTTGCCGTGGCGTGGGCGCAAAAGGATAATGGGGTTCTGACAATTGGTGTAGCCGACGATGTTGGCATCCGTATTTCCAGCACGAACGGAGTCATTGCTCCCGGAATTGAGACGGAGTTGTCCAGCTCCAGTTGGGATGTCTTCGCACGCATTTACGGCAGCAACGGATTGCCGTTGAGCCCATTCCGCATCAACACATATTGGTACGGCGATCAATTCGCTCCGCGATTGGGAGTCATCGGTGAAAGCTATTTGGCCGTTTGGACCAGTCTCGGTCAGGACGGTTCTCGCGAAGGCGTGTTCGGTCAACTCTTCTCCAGCGAGGGTGACCTGGAAGGCGGCGAAATTGCCGTCAACACGACGACCATCAGCCAACAGCATCAGCCTGTGGTGGCTTCCAACGGGGTTGATCGTTTTATGGCCGTTTGGTCCGGTTTCGTTAAGCGCAACGGGTTTGATCTTTTTGCGCGGTCGTACCTGTTTTCAACGCCCTGATTTATGTCTTCATCTCTTAAAAAAGCGCTGTTCTTTCTTCCGTTGATTGCTGTCTTGGAATCTGCCTCGGCGTTTAGCTTGTTGGGGCCATTTGCTTCCTGGCAGACGACGACCTTGGGCTATCAAGTTGATGCCGATATTGGCGGTCCGATGAACCTGACGGAAGAATACCGCTGGAACATCAAGACCATTTCCTACGGATTCGACCGCACATTCATCGATTACTTTGGCCAGCGCGGGGTGGAGGAAGTCAATAAAGCGATTGCCATCCTGAACAACCTCCCGGCGGTTTCAAAGATGAGCCCCTATCTCACTGAGTTTCCGCTGGACAGCCGACGAGAGAATTCACGTGCGGTGGCTTTGAATCTGATTGATTTGAAATCCGAGGCTTTGGCGTTGTTGGTAGAAGAGATGGGGTTGGCGGATCCAGACCGTTATACCTGGTGTTTGCGAACCCGCCAAACGTTCCCCGGCGACATCATTGATTATGCTGTTATCATGCGCAATTTTGATCCGGTCACGTGGTCGCCTTCAAAATACGTTAATGGAACCCTATATACCTACACGGTTTATGATGATTACTACGGTACCGATCTCGCCGACGCGGTGGAAAGCACTGTCGATCCCGAGGCTCCCGTGGGAACCGCCGTGGCGAGTCACGGCATCAGCTATGGCCAGTTCTATACCGGGCTGACTCGGGACGATGTCGGTGGTCTGCGTTACATGCTTCGCAAGAATAATTACAACTACGAAAACCTCCTGACGAATATGGTTCCGTCAACCGGAGGCGGGGGCCCGTGGACTCCGGTCGTCGTCATCGGAACGAATAACACTGGAACCAACTTCATCGGGACGAATGTTCTTGTCACAACGGCGCTCCGTCCGGGTGTCGAAAAGATATTGTTCAAACAAATGAAGAACTTCGCCGGTATCGGCCTGTTCGTCGCTCAGACCAACCAGTATACCGATGTTTACGTCACTGATAATGGCCGCGGAAAGGCGAAGCTTGTGAAACAGAAAGTAGAGCGTGATATGCCCGTGCCGGACATCATCTTTGCCGCGGAGGATTTGGGTGATGTTTTGGGCTATCCGCTCTTGGCGCGGAGAACGGATACCGCCGGATGGGCAAACAATGCGTCCCTCAATTCAAATGTTGGAGGTGGTGCGAATTCGGGCCCCGGCGTCATTCAACCGCCGATAATCATTTCCTTCAACAACGTCGGGCCTTTCAACATCAATGAAAATCCCGGCTTTGTGGACGAGGCGACCGCCTTTAGCGGCTTCGTTTGGGGTTCCTTCGACGGTACCACCAACGAACCTGTTGTTTACCCGAACACGGCCAGCGTCGAGGCTCTGGAAAATGAAGTCCTGAGTGGCGGCAATTAGCTGCCGTTCCCGTTAAGTTTTATGAAGCGATTGTTTTCACTCTGTCTGTTGGGTTTGGTGCTGCTTCCGGGCGCAACCCGCGCCGCGCAGACCTACACCAATGACACCACGACCGTTTATTACTACAACAGTGGAACGGAATTGGATTCTCCCCCCATTGATGCGATCAACTTCGTCAACAACGGAACGTTCATTGCCTCGAATGCCACTCCTTTCCTCAGTCCTTTTGTTTCCGCAACGTTGCCGTTTGAAACTTCGGACACGCAGAATTACACGAACAACGGAACGATGATCGGTTCCGTGGGCTTTCGATTTCGTAACAACCCGCCAAGTGTAGGCGTGCCGACGTTCTCGCTGAATTTCATCAACAATCTGAATTCCAGTATCGATGGCTTCACTTACCTGGTGGTGCAGGCCACCAACGTGATGAATCGTGGCACGCTCAGCATTGGTTCGGCCGGTTTGATGGACCTCACGGCGGCGGGCAAAATGGATCTTGCTGAAAGCCAGTTGCTGGTGCCGGCGCTGGGCGGGAATGACTTTGGTTTTTTTGGTTTCGGTTCCTTCACGATCAACACCAATTTCTTTGTGCCGGATCAGGGCATTTACGACGTGTATTGGGGCGCAACCAATATCAACTTGTTCACCAGTTTTGATGCCCTTGATGTCTGGGCTCCGGTGCAATTGGACGCAGACGGCAGCATCGTCAATGTTGCGACCGCCGCGGAGATGGGGGGGCGTGGTGCCAATAATGGCATTTTTCAGAGCTTCATCAGTTCTGGGTTCTCCATTCCGGTCTTTGGTTCAAACTACGTCACCAGCACTACTAATTCGGTCATTGGCACAAACCTCTTCACCGGCTTTCCGTTCCTTGCGGACACCAACCGCATAAGCGCGACCAACCTGATCGCCGATTCTCAAGTCAGTGTGCTGGCCAGCACGAGCATCACGGTGACGAATCTCAATTTGACCCAAAGCACTTTTTCCGTGCCCAGCAATGTCGTCAAGCAGGCGGTGTTCGTTTGCGTTCCGGACGGATTCACGGCGCAAATCGGCTTCCAAGGATTCGGTGGGCTGGATACAGCCGCCGTTCTGATTTCTACGACCACAACCAACAGCGTCAGCGCTGCTTCAGAAACCAATACCCTCTATTTCCAAGATACACTCGCCTCTGAGACCAACCGTGGACTCTATCAGAACTATTTCTATTCCGGATATTATCGCCCGGCCAATTATCTGATCCAACGATCTCCCTATGTCTTCAACATCTTCGGGAATGGGAATGGCGTTGGCAATCCGGGGAACGCCGGTTATCCAAGCACGAATTTCTTCCTGAGCACGGGCTCGACAAATGGGGTCGGAACTGAAACCCCTTCCACCACCTTCATAACCAACGGTGCCTACTCCGTCTATGCAGCCAATATCGACAACGTCGATACCCGCCCGGCGAACATTCCCGGTGCGACGTTCACAAACTTTCCCGGTCGTATCATGCTGACGGCGACCAATCTCGATCTCACGGATACAATCATCAGCGCCCAAGGGTTGATCTCCATCAAGGCGGGGCATCTGATTTCCAGCACCAACGCGCTGCTCGATTGCGACAGCCTGAGCTTTGACATTGGATCTACGAATGGAAACTTGGTCGTTCGTGACTTGGCGCCGACAAGTGTTAGCGGTCGGTTGAAGGGCACGATCCGGGCCTGGAGCGCACTCTGGACCAATACCGTGGACATGGTGATTACCAACAACTACACCGATACCGGCACGGGCGTTGTGCCCGCGCCCTTTACTGTGAATGCGACGGTGGTTTATCACGCCTTGATTCTGGATGGTTCATCCCTTTCGAGTTCGCTGCCGGCATACGTTTATGATCTGATCACGCACGCTTCGAACGTGACCGTCCAAGACAGCATGACGGTTGTGGAGAAGTTGTTGTTTGATGCAAAGCGCGTCACCTTGGAAGGCGATCTGACGCTCGCGGGTTCATTCCCGACGAACCCGGCGACGGGTTTGCCCGCCCCGGGCAAGGCGGTCACCAGTTGGACCAAGGAGACGGCTCCCACCCTGCTTTATTTCACGAACTTTGGCGCGCTGAGCATTCCGAGCGGAGCTCAGTTTGGCGGCGGCTATGGTGACGCCCACCGTCCTCAATATTATACCTTCGTGAATGGTGGAACGATCAGCGCCGGCAGTATTGGCGTGGATAGCTGGTATTTGGAGAATTACGGTAACCTCGATTCCAGAGGCGTCCTTGACTTGAAATTCGGAAGTGCCTTTCTGACCAACGGCGTCAGCACCTCTTCCAACATTGTCACTTTGACAGGCAACAATCTCCTGTTGAGTAATTATCAACTCACGTCCGGCAATCGTATTGATCTCAACGTTGGTTCGATTTTGACCGATTTTGGCACCACCAACCTGTTGTCCACATTCAACGGAATCAATCTGCTGGTGAAACCGATCTCGGGAGATTTGCTGGGAACGATCGTGACGGATTTCGCCCCCAAACTCGGCGTGAGTACGATTCTCCACACCTGGGCGGGAGAGGATCGCGGCGCGACCGTTGATGGATTCATCAACAATGGTGCGATCGGTCGATTGGAAATGGCTGCGGCCAGTTCGGGAGCGAAATTCAAGTTCACCGGCACTGGTGCAGAAAATGCGCTGTATGTGGATGAGATCGACTTCGGCAGCTTCGTGGCGAATGCCGATGCGGAGGGCAACATGACCAATGTGCTCATCAGCTCCAACATGCGCATCTACTACGCCGAAGCCATCGCGGACGGTGTTTCGATCGCAGAGAAACTTGATGGCAAAAACGGCGGCCGTTTTGTTTGGGTGCCGACTTATGCCGGCAAGTTCAGCGGGATTGATCTGGGACCTGAACGGGGCTACGACGCCGTTTATCGCTTCAATCGAGCTTTGGCCCAGAGCACTTTTATCAGCTCTAACGGGGAGGACGGAATTCCGAATTCGGACGACAACAATATGCCGATTCCGACGGACATGGCTTTCACTCCGGTAGAAAATTATCCGGTGTTCCCGACCCTCCCATTCCCGGCCGAAGGCGGTTCTGGAAGTCCCGGTTTTAGTGGCGCAAAGGGCACCTATAACGGGTTGTTCTACAGTTTGGATGGTGTCGCTCCGGAGACCTCCGGTTATTTCAGCGCCAAGACCACCGATACGGGCCGTTTCAGCGCTAAAGTGCAGTGGGCTGGCCAATCCTATTCCTTTTCCGGTCAGTTCGACGCATCAGGCCGGGCCACGAATGATATTCCTCGCAGTCCGCTCGTTGCCGAACTGCAGTTGGACCTGAATGGCGCAAACCAGATCACCGGCTGGATTACAGATGGCGAATGGATGGCAAAGCTTCTGGCCGATCGCGCGGTGTTCAACAAGAAAACCAATCCAGCGATTCAGGCCGGCAAGTATACGGTGGTTATTCCCGGTATTTCCGGCGATCCGGGCATTCCAGCCGGCAGCGGCTTCGGCACACTCACGGTGGATGCCAATGGAAATGTGAAATGGTCTGGCACTTTGGCCGATGGCACAAAGGTTTCGCAAAAGAGTGCGATTTCGGGTCAGGGTCTCTGGCCGCTCTACTCGTCACTTTACAACGGTGGCGGTGTTTTGCTGGGTTGGATCAACTTCGACGAGCAGATCGAAACAGATGTGCAGGGTCAGGTGCTGTGGCTCAAGTCCGACATTGGAGGGAACTACTATCCATACGGCTTTGTGGCCGAAACGGCTTTGAGGGGAGCGCGATATACCACTCCGCCGAACTTGACCAATGGTGTAGCTGTCTTCACTGACGGCAATTTGAACGATTCCCTGACCAATGCCTTTACCTTTACCAAGAGCTATAAGATTTCTAAACAGGGTTCTAACGAACTGAATTTGAGCATCAGTCCATCGACTGGACTGTTCAAGGGCAGCGTTCTGGACCTGGATGGCGGAACCCTAGTGTTCCAAGGTGCATTATTGAAGAAAACCGGTCAGGGCGCTGGGTTCTTTTTAGGACCCGATCAAAGCGGAGCGGTGTATCTGAATCCGCTGCCGTAAGCGGAGTCTGGAGAAACGAAAAGCATCTCGGGGCAGGTTCGCCAAGGATAGGCGAACCAACGTCGGTAACTAAGGTGGAGGATCGGGGGATCCTAGGTTTTGAAGGCTGTAAGCAAACAGCTTGAGTTCGGCAGCCAATAATGGCCAGCCGAACTCATTTCGTTCATTTACTCAGAAGGTGAATATGCAAACAGTGATTAAGAAGGCCGGGATTTGGTTAAAACACTTCCAATTCGGAACACTCGCCTGCGCGGCACTGGCGCTGATGCCAGCAAACGCTCAGCCCGAGAATGACGATTTCGCCGCCGCTGCGGAAATCTCCGACACGTGGGGTTCCGTTCAAGGTGACACCACCGATGCAACGGCTGAAACGGGCGAGCCGAGCCACGCTGGATTATTCCCTGAAGCGACCGTCTGGTATCGGTGGACGGCTCCCAAGGACGGGGAAATGCAGTTCGACACGCTGACGACGGGCGCGACGAACGACACCGTTCTGGCGGTTTACACCGGAACTAGTCCTGAGACGCTCGGCCAGGTGGCCGCCAATGACGATCTATACCGCAACTCCCAGCAGAACCAGACCGGGCAATATCTTTTCAAGTTCGATCCTGCCGATCCCGCCACGGCCCCCGTTGTCAAAACCATTTTCACCTTCTACAACCAGCCGTATTCGGGGCCAAGCCTCGTCCGGTTTAATGCAAAAGCAGGGACCACCTATTACATTGCGGTCAGCAGCAAGCAGTTTTCATTTCACTACACCGGTGTTGGATTTGGAGGACTGGGGAATTCGTATTTGTTGGCTCAACCAGGGCCGTTCACATTGAACTGGGCTTATCATCCCTCGGGCGTGTTTCGTTTTGCGAGTGAGGATATCGATCAAACCGGAGTTCAGAATGAGGACGGCACGCCGATGCTGCTCCACAAGGTGTCTGAGACGGAAGCCTACCGGCGCCCCAGTGGAAATTATAATGGCAATCAATTCAGCACGACTCTGCACACCTATTACACGTATGACGCTCCCGGAGCTTTGTTGACCATCACGCGGGTGGGCGGTTCGGCAGGGCGCGTGACACTGGACTATGCAACCGAGGACGGCGATGCCAACGTCATCACCAACGGGGATCTGCCCGCGCTGGAATACACCGACTATTCTCCCGTGAGCGGCACGTTGGTTTTCGATGATTATGAAATGAGCAAAACCATCTTCATTCCCATCTATGATGATTATGGAGACGCCCAGCCGAACCGCGCTTTCACTGTGGTTCTGTCGAACCCTCAGGTTGATTGGATGGAATCATGGGAAGTGCCGCCGCCGCAGTTGGACCCCTCGTTCAGTCGGATTCTGGTTCGCATACTGGACACCGACATCAGCCCCCGGGGGCCGAGCGCCACGACGGACACCAATGCCGTTCCGCCCACCGTGTACAGTCTGGAACCGACCAATGCCGTCTTCAATTTCCAGAAGGCCAATTATCGGATTACCCGTGACGCAAAAGATTACTGGAAGGCAACGCCGATCACCCTTTATGTGAATCGTACCGGGACGAACAAGGCGAGTGAAACCGTCAATTGGCGAGTAAACAATTTTTTCAAAAGCTCCGTTCTGAATGAGAATGGGAACAATGAGTTTCCGCTGCAACCGGGCTCCGATTATGCCACGCCAAATCCCAAGAATGATGGCAATGTCATGGGTGTCACTCCCGATTTCAGCTTCTCCGCATATAGCGGCACGCTCACATTCCCCAACAAGAATCCGCAGGCAATTACATTTGAGGTGCTTAATCATGGAGATCAGCAGTTCAATGAAGATTTCGTTGTTGAGCTCTATCAGGTGGATGACGGTAAAACGGTTCCCTGCGGCATGGTGGACCAGGCGAAAGTGACGATTTTGTTCGATGACCTGACGCCCCCGGCAGGTTCGGTGGATCAACTGCATAATGCCGATTTCAATACCACCATGGCTTTGCCGACGGCTTTGGTGCCGACAACAACTCCCCCCAACATGGCGCATCCCGGTACCGATGGGCAGGTCTTGGGTTTGACGGTGCTGAGGAACGGTCTGGTCCAAACGAATTTTACAGTTGTGACCAACAATGGCGTGCTGGAAACGAATATGACCACCACGGTGTTGTCCGCTGACAAAGCGGTCATTGTCGGTGACTTCTTTTCATACGATCAGGTCTCCCGCAACCGCATTGCCGGAGTTAATGTCAATGGCTCGCTGGACACGTCTTTCAACCCCGGCTCCGGTGCCAATGCCTTCATCAGTGCCATCGACCAGACTCCAAACGGTCAACTGATCATTGGCGGTGCTTTCACCTCCTACAACGGCACGCTTCGGAACCGAATTGCGCGGCTGAACTCAAACGGCACACTGGATAGCGCCTTTACGCCCGGTTTTGGAGCGAATGGCACGGTGCGGGCCGTCGCGGCGCAGGCAGACGGCAAGATCGTGATCGGTGGTGACTTCACTTCCTATGGCGGCACGCCTCGCAATTACCTGGCGCGTTTGAACGCCAATGGAACGTTGGACACGACGTTTGATCCGGGAACTGGTTTGAATGGGCCGGTGTTCTCGATTGGCCTCGAATCCACCACCACCATTTCTCTGGATCGCTCGGCTTTGGGCGACGATCAGGAAGATCGCCAAGACATCAATCTGGGCACCACAAATGCCGGCGTGCTCACCGTTGATTACGACATGTATTACGTGCCGGATCTTCTGCGGGTTTACTACAACGGAGTCAAACTCTACGACACCGACTACATTGCCGATGCCGGACATCTGGTGATTCCGTTTCCAGGGGGCACCAGTGTCATCACGATCGTGATCAATGAAGGTGGCGGCAATTTTGGAACGGTCTGGGACTATGTCGCCCAGGCCCAGGTCTCTGGGGCCAGTCAGGTTTACGTAGGCGGCGACTTCAGTGCCGTCGGCGGCGTGCCCGGGCAGGATCATTTCACCCGTATCCTCAACGACGGATCCGTAGACCAAACCTTCAATCCTGGAGCGGGCGCC
>JBQCEJ010000175.1:0-7637 GCA_051960355.1 Verrucomicrobiota bacterium
CGAGCCGTAGGGATTGTTCGCCGTGGCGCTGCCGAGCCCGCAGATCAAAATGACTTTCGCGAAATTGGAAACCAAGCCCATGTGTTTCAACGCACCGGCCGCGAGCGCGATTTGTTCGGCGGGCGCAATGCCGGTTTCACCGTCAAACCCCTGCGTTTCGGCGCAACAAACCTCGCGTTCAGCCTTTGGAAAGAACTGTCTGCGCTCATTATTTTTTGCGAAACCCAAATCCGGAGCGGCGAGCGCGAGCGAATTTTTCACCAGCTTGACGCCAAACCACAGGCCCGCCGTTTCGACAAATGAGAAGCATGAGATGGCCGAAGTCTTGAACGCGTTCCAAGAACCATTGACGGTCTGGCGGAAATTCATCCGCCGCAGGAGCGGTGCTTCGCCGTTGGCATGGCGGAGTGCCTCGCGCACTTTGAACTTCGGCGTGAGCAGCACCGGGCATTGCGCGCCGCCGTTCGCCTGCCCGAATTTCCGATACTCAATGGCCACCCCGAAAAATCCAGCGAAGCCGACGGTCTCGATCTGGTCCGATTGCGCTTCCAGCGCGCGCCGGAACACCTCCGAACGCACATCAATGCAAAAGATCGCCTGCAACGCCTTTTGCCCGGCCGCAGCGCGCTGCGGCGAATGCGTTTTCAATTTTCTGATCAATCCATCCTGGTAGCCACATTCCAACGCCTGCTGCGCGATGAAGCGCGCGAGCAACGCCTGGGGAATTTCGTCACCAGCTTTTTGCACGCTGGCGATTTCCTCTTCCCATTCATGGATAAGGTTCTCGTCGTTGCCGAACCGTTGCAGCAGCGCGAGATCAAACGCCAGTCGGATGGCGAGCAGTTGCGCGAGAGAGTCGTCCGTCTGGCCAGCCATGGCTTTCTCGCGAACCGAATATTGGACATAGCTGCTCCAGCCGCGTTGACTCATCAACTGCCGATGCAAAAAGTCGGGCTGCAACTCGTCAGGAATTCCAAGCTCTCGAAGCACGCCGTCAATGCATTCACCATGGTCGTCGGGCAATCCGCCAACAAACACGCGGAAGTTTTCCAACCCCATCCATTCGGGATTGGCATCGAGGCGGGCCGCCGATTTCCATGCGGCGAACAAGCCCAGATCCCGCCACGGCATACGCCACGACGACTGCCCCTGGTCGAAGTAGGCCGAGCACCACTTGGAAATCTCCTCGAGAACGAATGCCGCCCAACTGGTTCCTTTTTTGGCATCGAGAAAGTCGGCGAAAGTCAGGACGCGGCCGCCGGCAGTTTCGCCTTCCACTTTTTGCAGTGATCTTTCCAGCACGGCCAGGTCGCGAAAGTTCAGCTTCTCAGCCAGTTGCTCTGGCAAACTCGCCTTCGCCATTCCAACGGCGGTTTGGAGATGTTCTTCAGCCATCTTTCCAGTCGCGATTTGCTCGCGATAATAACTGGCGGGCATGAGCATCTCGCCGTGGCCGACTTCTTGAATGAGCCGAGCGGCCTCGACAAAGTGCCGATCGGAGAAGCCGACGAATGGATTGACGGCGACAAAATTTCTCAATGACCACAGCGGCGGAACACGCTTGCATGCCGCATCCACGATGTCCTCAAGCGGTTGGTTTACTTCGCAAATCGCGGGTTCAAGGATGGCGTTCATAGATTCGTTGATTGGGCGATTGAGGTTTTACCGGCCAGAGTGCGGCGACGATTCGGTTCGCGAGCGTATTGAAATAGAATCCGTTCCTCGCGTGAACGTAGAGCGCTTGAAAAAACGGCCGGTTCGCCCATTCCGGCAGTTCGGTCTGGAGCACCAGCACAACGAGAAACAGTGCCAGCAGTGCCGCCACCAACGCGATGCCCGGCAGCGAGTCGAGTTGCGGATTCACCCAATCGTTGCCGACCAGCAGACCGGCAAAGACTTTGTGCAGCGAGAAGTATGCGATCGCAATTGAGCCGCCCAGAACGGCGCCGAACGCGGCGAGCGGCAGACTCGGCGACCGGCTCCAGAGATTCCACAGCGCGTAGGCCAGCGCCATTCCAAACGCGCAGCCGAGCACGAGCAAGCCCGGTTCGTGGCGCCAGTCCAGCCCGAAAATCGAGGCGCAACCAAAGGTCAGCGCGCCGGCCGATGCGAACGACGCGACCAGCGTGAGCGGATGCGCGTTGGGCTTTTCCGTGGGTGTCCAGGCAGATTTCGCCAGACCAACAATGCTGCCTGACGCAAGGAACGCGTGAGCCTTGTAAAGCGAGTGCGCGACGAGGTGCAGCACGGCGAGACTGAAGGCGCCAAGTCCGCATTCGAGCATCATGAAACCCATTTGTGCAACGGTGGAAAAGGCCAGCGACCGTTTCACGCTGGCGTGCGTGAGCATGACGAGCGACGCAAACAGCGCGGTGACCGCGCCGAACAGCGCCAACACTGACATTGCGGTGGCGGAAAGCGTAACCAGTGGATTCAGCCGGATGATCAGAAATCCACCCGCATTGATGATGCCGGCGTGCATCAAAGCGGAGACCGGGGTCGGTGTTTCCATCGTGTCCGGAAGCCAGCTGTGAAACGGAAACTGCGCGGATTTCAACATCGCCCCGGCAACGAGCAGGAAGCAGATGGCATTGATTTCAAAGCCGCCCGACGCGAACGGAGTGGCACTCACATTCTTTATCACCGCGAACAGTTCGGAGAAGTTCCAGGTGTGAAACTTTCGATATACCAGGATGATCACCGTCAGCAGACACGCATCGCCAAGGCGGCTGATCAGAAATTTCTTCCGTGCGGCCAGAGCCGCCCCGGGGCGGCCGGGACAAAACACGAGCAGTTGATGCAGGCACAGACTTGTGGCGCTCCATGCGATCGCGAACTGAATGAGGTTTCCGGAAATCACAACGGCCAGCACCGAACCGCCGGTGAGGCAGAGCCATCTGGTGAACCGGCCCTGGGCCGGATCGCCGGCGAGATAATTGACGGCGTAGCGCGCCACGATCGTGAGCAGAAAAGAAACAAGCACCAGCAGAATGGCGGACAAACTGTCAAAATACAGTCCCGCCTGAAGAGGTTCGACGAGGTTCACGGCGCAATTCGCCGGCCCGTTGAAAACAAGACTCGCGCTGGCGAGCAGCGCAAAAATCAGCGCCCCCAGGGAAATCAGACTTCCGATCCGCGCGGCCCGCTGGCCGTTCCGGTTCAGGAAGGATGCGGGCAGCAGGCCAAAAGCAATCAGTGCCACCGGCCCGGCAGCGGCAAACGCAACGGTTAGAAATTGATGATGTTCACTGGTCATGATGTTTTTAAACAACGCCAGCAGCCTAGCGAGCGTTTCACCTTCGCTAAAATAGATTGTTGCGATGCATTCGTTCGGTTATTCCGATTCCATGGATTCCGCATTTGAAAACCCGGAATGGTTGAACTACCACCATTTCCGACATTTCTGGATGATTGCGAAGCATCGCAGCGTGACGCGCGCGGCGGCCAAGCTGAACATTTCCCAGTCAACCTTGAGCGAGCAACTGGCGGAACTGGAGGACTGTCTTGGCGAGCCGCTCTTCGACCGGCGCGGGCGCCAGCTGCATCTCACCAATGCCGGGCGTGTGGCATTGGAATATGCCGAAACAATCTTTACGACCGGTCACGAACTGATCACGCGTTTCCGCCAGTCCGGGGCGACCCGGCAACGGATCCTGCGCATCGGAGCTGTCGGGCCGCTTTCAAAAAACCTTCAGTTCGATTTTATCCAACCGCTCCTGGCGGACACGCGCACGACGGTAGTGGTTGTGGCTCGCGCGCTCGACGAACTGACGCGGCAGTTGCAGGAGCACAAGCTTGATTTGGTTTTGTCGAACACTCCGTTGCGAGCCGACCAGGAGCAGAATGTCTTCAACCACCTGCTCGGCGAAGTGCCGGTGTTTTTGGTCGGCGGGAAAAAGTTGAAATTATCGCCAGGGAAATTTCCCAAGTTCCTTGCAAACGTGCCGCTCTTTCTGCCGAGCCGGCAAAGCGATGTGCGCGCGGAATTTGATTTGATCCTGGACCGGGCGGGCATTGAGCCGTTCGTTCAAGCAGAGGTGGATGACATGGCGCTGCTGCGTCTTCTGGCCTTGTCGGGTGATGGCCTGGCACTGATTTCAAAAATCGTTGTCGAACGCGAGCTGCGATCGCGGAACATCAAGTTCATGTCACGCGTGCCGAATCTGTCGGAGAAATTCTACGCGCTCACAGTCCGCAAGCGCTTCCAGAACGATTGGGTGGCATCGATCGTTGAAACCTTTCGAGCGCGACTCAAAGAGCTTTCCTAGCATCAGACACCGCTGTCCTTGAGCATTCGCCGACGCGAGTTAGACGACTTCACGGTAAACGTCCGGATGCGGTCGGGAGATGACGACCGCGTTCACCAGCACACCGGCTTCGGCAATGACCGCGCGGCCTGCCGCCACGCCCGCTTGCACGGAAGCGACATCGCCGGTCATGGTGCAAAACGCCTTTCCACCGAGGGCCATCGCCAGCCGAACTTCAAGCAGCTGAATATTGGCGGCTTTGGCGGCGGCATCCGCGGCCTTGATCATGGTGGTAACGTTGAACGATTCCAGGATACCGAGCGCGCCGTCGGGTTGAACCGGTTGCGTGCGACCGATGGCGGTGATCACGTCGGGATGCAGGCTGGCCAGGGTCAGGCTGTCGATGAGGCAACCGTTGGCAGCGATTTCACCCGCAGCCGTGGCCGCCTCCACCGCAGCGGCATCGCCGCCGATCAGCACCATGTACTTGCCGGAACAAATCGAGCGCGAAAGCAGGATGCGTACGTTGCTGGCCTTGAGCATGGTATCTGCAACCAGGAAGCCCGACGCGATGCTCGACAGTTCAAGCAGGCCAATAGCTTTTTCGTTCATAATCTCGCGAGAATAATTTGTTGATCGTTGACGGAGCGCACGAGGCCCGAAAGCGGCGCGTGCAGAATCGCTCCCAAGGCGTTGGGCGCAGGTTCACCGATGACCTGACCGGCGGTGACGCGGTAATTCAATCGGGTGCTTGCGACTGGTAGGAACTTTGGTGTATCTGTAACGGCGGTTTTGCAGGGCACTTTTGCTTGGCGTTACAACGCGTTTCCCAAGTGAGAAGGTCAAATCAACCGCCAACCGGCTACAACGGTTCGGCCACAAATTTGCGCACGTGGTGGAATGGCAGACACGCCAGACTTAGGATCTGGTGCCGTAAGGTGTGAAGGTTCAAGTCCTTTCGTGCGCACCATGTTTCAGTTTAAACGCACTCTCGCGCCAACTACCCGCCGATGGCTGGTTTGAGCGCGCTCGACAGCATCGGTTCCACCGCATACGCTCTTCCGCTCGGAAATATCGGCATGACCAACACCGTAAAACTGCTTCGAGAACTCATCGCGCTGCCGAGCGTCAACCCAGCTTTCCTCCCGCCCAATGACGCGCTCGCCGGCGAACAACGCGTCGCGGATTTTCTGCTCACCGTCGCCGCTCAAGCCGGACTGGACGTCGCCTTTCAACGAGTTTCTCCCAATCGCTCCAATCTGATCGCCCGTTTGACGCCGTTAGGACCGATCCGCCAGCGGATTCTGCTCGCGCCCCATCTCGACACGGTCGGCGCTTCTGCTGAGGGCTTCAGTCCGGTGATCAAGAACGGGCGCGTTTACGGTCGCGGCGCCTGCGACACCAAAGGTTCGGCCGCAGCGATGTTCATGGCGGTTTGTGAACTGGCGAAATCCCAACAGCGTCCGCGCGAAACGGAAATCGTTTTTGCCGGGTTGGTGGACGAAGAATTTGCCCAGGCCGGCTCACGAGCTTTGGCGGCCAGCGGTTTGAAAGCGGATCTGGCGATTGTCGGCGAACCGACTCGGACGCAGGTCGTCACCGCGCACAAGGGAACGTTGTGGCTCCAGTTGACGACTCGCGGCAAAGCGGCTCACGGGGCTCGACCGGAACTCGGCCGGAATGCCGTGCATTCGATGGCGCGGGTTGTTGATCTTTTGGAAACGGATTATGCCGTGCAGTTGCGCAAGCGCCGGCATCCCCTGCTCGGCTCGGGAACGATCAACGTCGGCACGATCGTCGGGGGCACCCAGCCCAACATTGTGCCGGCTCATTGCGCTATTTCCATTGATCGCCGTACGTTGCCCGGCGAGACCGCGGCATCCGTTCGGCGAGAAATCACCGATCTGCTGGCGAAGAAAAAACTGAAAGTGTCTTTCAGCAACGAGAAGACGGGGCCGTGTCTTGCCTTGGAAACCCGTCCCGATCTGCCGCTGGTCCGCCAGTTCCTGCGCAGCGCCGGACAGCGCAAACCACTCGGCGTGCATTTCTTCTGCGACGCCGCTGTGCTGGCCGCCGCAGGGATTCCGAGCGTGGTTTTCGGTCCGGGCGATATCGCCCAGGCACACACGGCGGACGAGTGGATTGCCTTAACTTCACTGGAACGCGCCCAAGGTTTGCTGGCGCGCTTTTTCAGCTCTTTACCTTGAACCCAACCGCCCTACTCGGGTCAAACACCAGATGATCGCAAAAGCCATGGACAGCACGCCCACTCCCGCCGCCAAACCTGACGCGGCATTTTTCCGCCAAAGCGGTTGGCTGATGTTCGCCAGCATTGCCGGCGGAGCGCTCTCCTGGGGCGTGCATTTTCTGTCCAAGGGAATCAGCAGCTCGCAATACAGCATCTTCGTCACGCTGATGATGCTGGTATCGTGCATTCCGGCGTTGCCGTTGCAGATGGTGTTTGCGCAACAGACGGCGAGCGCCTTGGCCACCAACCGCGAACGGCAATTGGCCGGGATGATCCGCCTGTCATGGCTCTGGATGTCAGTACTGTGGCTGGCAGCGGCGAGTGTCACGCTGCTCTTCCAAGGGCGAATCGTGGAACGTTGGGGATTGAGTCATCCCGCAGCTTTGTGGGTGACGCTGTTGATGGTGCTCTTCTCGTTGTGGTCGCCGATTTTTGGCGGAACGTTGCAGGGACAGCAGAATTTCTTTTGGATGGGCTGGGGCGCGATTCTCAGCGGAGTAGTGCGGCTCGCCCTGGCAGCGCTGTTCGTGCTGGCTCTAAAAGGCGGTGCGACCGGCATGCTGATCGGAGCGCTGTTTGGAATTCTGCTGGTGTCCCTCATTTCAATGTGGCAGACGCGGAGCCTGTGGACTCTGCCCAGCGAACCGTTCGATAAAAAAGCATTGGCGGGAAAAATCGTCCCGCTGCTGTTCGGTTTCGGCGCGTGCCAGTTTCTGTTTGCGTCGGACATGATGTTCGCCAAGCCGTATTTTTCGGAAAACGAAATGGCTGCCTACGGGGTGGCCGGCACGCTTGCGCGCGCGCTGCTGTGGCTTGTGCTGCCGCTGGCGTCGGTGATGTTTCCCAAGCTGGTTCATAGCAATGCCAAATCGGAGAAGACGAATCTGCTCGGGATGGTTTTGCTGGGAACAGCAGTGTTGACGATCACGGGCGGCTTGGGATTGTGCATCGTCGGGCCGTGGGTCGTGAAGCTAGTTTCCAAAGCCGAATACGTTCAGGCGACGGCGGCGCTGCTGCCGTGGTACGCGGGAGCGATGGTTCCACTGGCGCTCGCCAATGTGCTTGTGAATGATCTTCTCGCTCGGGAGCGCTTAACAGGGGTGCCGTTCATGGTCCTGCTGGCAATTGCCTACGGTTTGACG
>JBQCEJ010000176.1:0-7826 GCA_051960355.1 Verrucomicrobiota bacterium
ACGCGCCGCTGTATCAGGACTTCGTGCGCTTTGTCATCCGGGACGGCGTGATTGATTTCCGCTCGAATTACCGTTTCGAACTCAGTCCGTCCCAGCACGTCGTGACCGCCACCAACAGCTCTTTCCATCTGCACTCGTTCAAGCTGGCTGAACCCGACCGCGAATCCAATCTCGTCGAACTGCCGGACTTCGCCGTGACCGGCGCCAGCGTGGATGCCATGGCGCGCCGCGCGGAAATTGGATCAATCACCGCTTCGGGCGCCCGGCTGGATTTGCGCCGCGACAAAGATGCGGGGATCAACATTGTCGAAGTCGCCCAACCGACCGCCGGAATGACCAACGCTTCTGGCGGCATTCTCTTCCTTTTGCAATCGGTCACGAATGCTGTCGCCCAGCTGCTCAACAGCACGAACCAATGGTCGGGCACGATTCACGACGTGAACGTGACGAACTGCGCGGTGAATCTGGAGGACCTCGCCCAGTCGCGTCCCGTACGACTTCAGCTCGATCAGATATCGCTCGCGGCCAAAGAAATTTCCAATCTGCCAGGCACGAACCTGACCGCCGCGCTCTCGCTGCGTTGGAATACGAATGGCACGATCAAGTCAGAGGTGCAGGCGTCCCTGCTTCCGCCGACCGCGGACATTCAAATCGCGCTCGACCAGCTTGAACTGCGCGCACTCGATCCGTATCTGGAACCGAAACTCAATCTCTTCGTGCTCGACAGCAAACTTGGGATGAAGGGTCGCATCCGACTGCGCACGGACGCTGCCGAATTGCCTGAAGTCACTTTCGCAGGCGACGTGCGGCTCGACGATTTTTCGACGGTGGACGGCGTCTTTGCGGAAGACCTTTTAAAATGGGGCTCGCTGCGCATTTCCGGAATCGACGCGAACCTGAACCCGCCAACGGTGTCCATTCAGCAGATCGCGGTCGATGATGCCTATGCGCGGCTGGTGATTGAAACCAATCGCTCCATCAACCTGCTCACGGCGTTGCGACTGACCGACACCAACGCAGCTTCCGGCACAGTCGAAGAGCCGCTGAAGAAATCGCAGGTCAAGCGAAGCGCGGCTCCGATTAAACCAACAGTCGCGGCGACTTCAACCAACGCTCCGACATTGCTGCCGAAGATTTCCATCGCCTCCGTGATTGTTTCCAACGCGCTGGTGCGCTTTTCAGATCGCTCACTGACGCCGGGAGTGAACCTGACGCTGCAGCAGGCGGGCGGCACGATCTCAGGATTGTCGTCGGAAAATCTGCAACACGCTGAGGTGAACCTTCAGGCACGCGTGGACAATGTGGGCCCGGTCGCGATCACCGGCACAATCAATCCGTTCCGTAAGGATTCCACCAACGACATCAAGATTTCCGTCAAGAACGTGGACCTCACGCCAGCCAGCCCGTATGTCGGCAAGTTCGCGGGCTATCGTCTCGCCAAGGGGAAGCTGGGAATGGACTTGGCCTATCATCTTCGCGATCGCGACCTCAAATCGGAAAACGTCATCGTGCTCGATCAGTTCACGTTTGGCGAAAAGGTGAACAGTCCCAATGCCACCAAACTTCCGGTGCGCCTGGCGATTGCGATTCTGAAGGATCGCGACGGAAAGATTCAGCTCGATGTGCCGATTGAAGGCAGTCTGGATGATCCGCAGTTCAAACTGGGGAAGGTAATCATTCATGCCATCGGCAACATCCTTACGAAGATTGCCACTTCGCCGTTCTCCATGTTGGGCGCGGTTTTCGGCGGTCAGGGCGAGGAACTGAGCTATCAGGACTTCGCGCCCGGCAGCTTTGAACTGCAACCGGCGGGCCAGCAAAAGCTGGATGGATTGGCCAAAGCGTTTTACGAACGTCCGGCGCTTCAACTCGAGATTGAAGGCAGCATCGATCCCGTCGCCGATCTGGATGGCTTGCGCCGTGTCGCTCTGGAAAGACGATTGCGCACGCTGCAATGGATGTCGCTGCGCAAATCAGAACGCGCGATGACCACCGCCGAACAGGTGATCCTGACGCCCGAAGATCGCGCGAGTTGGGTCAAGCGTGCTTACACGGAAGCATTGGCGAAGGGCGAAATTGTCCTGAGTGCGGCCAGCACGAATCAGAGCGGTTCGGTTTCCAATCAGGCGCCAACCGTTTCACTCTCAGCAGCTCGCGCGCTGGCTGGACTTTCCAGCGGCGTTGCGGAGAAAGGCTCGACCGCCTTGATGCGACTGAGCAGTGAACCGGCATTGGGCCAAACTAAAGCCTCCAGTTCAACACCCGGCATCGTGTCGGCCAAACGCAGTCCAGCCGAGGAAATGGAAGCCCTGTTGCTGAACTCGATTGAGGTGAACGAGAGAGAGTACCAATCCTTGGCGGCTGCACGTGCGAAAGCGGTCCGGGAATACCTGCTTCAGAACGGCAATGTGGAACCCGAACGCGTATTCCTCGTCGAGACTCAGCCAGGTGGAACGAAATCCCAAGGCAGCCGCGCGTATCTGCAACTCAGATAGTTTTCGCGCCGCAACAGCTCCGTGGCGCCTTCACCTCAACTGGAGAGCGACTGCTCCATTGACTGCATGGTCGTTGGGTTTTCAAGGCTTGTTGGCGGCAAGCCTGCACGTTCACGGCTGGTGTCGATACCTAGCTTCTCGTTGAGCGGACAATATCGAGTTGTGGCCGTGATCAATCCGCTTGCCGCGAGCATCAAGGCGCCCAAGCGCCAGGGCGATCGCAGCGTTGGCATCAATGCGGTGGCTAGCAGTCCACCGCCGAGAACAAGTCTCATGCTTTTGTCCCAACCGCCTACGTTCTGTTTCATAGATTTCCTTATGGCATGTCTGTTGCGTCGAGGATTTCAGGGAGAAGAAAAGGGCCGGTGAGGCCGTGCTGATCTTCTCTGCTTCAATCCGTGCGTCCAGCTTCGCGCCCATCGGTTGGGAAATCCTTGGGGAATTGCCTGAGATTGGTGAGGTAAATCCACCCAGTGCATGGTTTGTGCCGGCAACACAGCTCGCCGGGCAACAGGTTCATTCCAGGATGTCGCGTCGATCTTGCCAGCGGCAATCAGTTCAGGTCAGGTCGCCAACAAAAGCGCCCGCCGTGAACTCTCCACCTTCGTGGGTCAGGGTTGGCGCGCGGGTTGCCGCTGGTTGGTTTCTGAAGCGGTCTTTTAGGGACGATAGAGTTGGTAAAACTTCTGTGGTGCGACGATCGGAAGAATGGCCGGGTTATTGGTGCCGCTGGCAGAGTCGGTCCATGTGGCGGGTGAGAGGCTTGGAGTTTCACGCAACGTCCACCCTGGCAAGGCGGATTGCCACGAGATAATCACGTTGGTTCCTGCGGTCGAAATGTTCAAAGCGGGCGGGGGAGCTACTTCCAAAATGGCCTCGGATGCAAATGGTCCGCCTGCCAGATTGGCTCCGATTGCTTGCACGCTCCAATAGTAGGTTCCGGGTGCGAGATGCAAACGCGCAGCGGTCCCGAGTTGAGCGTTCCCGATAGCGGGCACGCGACGAAAACCATTGGTCGTATTCGACTGCGGATTGACGATGTCGCTTCCGCCAGGAGTTGTTCCGACGCGCAGGTTGTAGCTGACGTTGGTTGCTGAGTTGGCGGCGGACCAGTCGAGAACGGTTAGGCCACCGTTTGTCTCATAGGAGGTGAGGCTGGCCGGTGCTTCGGGCGGAGCAGAGACGGGCAGCCCGTAGCTTTCCAATAAGGCTGATACTCTTGCGCCGCCCGTCTGATTTCCGGTGACGAGAACATCCAGTCGGCTGTCGTTGTTGAAATCTCCCAGAGCCGCTGAGCCGCCGGTGAAAGAGAAAGATTGCGGCAGACCGGCAGCACTGTTGGTAAATTCAGTTCCAGTATTCCGCCATATTTCCGAGAGAGCGCCGCCAGAGAAATTCCCAGTAATCAGAAAATCGAGTTTGCCGTCATTGTCACAATCGCCCCAAGCCGTGGAGCTGTAGCGCACGTCCAAAAGCCCAGAAATTGGAACGTTGGTGAAACCCGCTCCGGTATTGTGCCAAAGCTGCGATACCCGGCCATCGCTCGATTCTCCTGTTACGAGAAAATCGAGTTTGCCGTCGCTATCGTAATCGCCCCAGGCCGTGGAGCCAAAGACAACACCCGGCAGTCCGGGAGCCTGTGCGCTGGTCACGTTGGTGAATGAATTGCCCGTGTTTCGCCAGATCTGAGTGGTTGTTTGACCGTTGGGGAGTTCACCCGTGAGGAGAAAATCCAGCAGACCATCGTTATCGAAGTCGCCCGAGGCGATTGAACCAAAGCCCACACCTGACAATGTCGGCGCCAGGGCAGGGGTCGCGTTGGTGAATCCCGTGCCGTTGTTGATCCAGAGCTGAGCGACTTTTCCTGTGGAGGAGATGCCGATCAAAATGAAATCCAGCCTCCCATCATTGTTGTAGTCTCCCCAGGCAACTGAACCTTGATCTACGCTGGGCAGACCCGGAGCGATCTGGCTGGTCACGTTGTTAAATCCATTCTCGGTATTTCGCCAGATCTGGCTGATCAGACCGCCGAGATTTCCGTTCGTGGTTCCTGTAATGAAAAAATCCAAGCGACCGTCGCGGTCGTAATCTGCCCACGCAATCGAACCGTACAGGACTCCAGGCAAACCAAGGATCGGCACGTTCGTGAAGCCGCTGCCGGTATTCCGCCAGAGTTGGGCGAGGCAGCCCGATGAAACTCCGTTCGTGGTTCCGATGAGCAGGAAATCCAGAAATCCGTCGTTATCATAATCGCCCCACGCCACAGCGCTCGTATCAACCGCTGGAAGATCGGCTATGGGAACATTCGCGAAGCCGGGCGGCGTTGTGAACTCAATATCCATGCCGAGGTTGGTTCCCTGTGCGTTGGTCGCGACGGTTTGAAAATGATAGGTGGTGGCGGGAGTCAAACCTGAAACCAAGAGGCTGAAATTAGTGAAGCTGGTGTCACTACCTAAATTGGTGGCCGCTGTCATGTTGCCATAGTTTGTGGTGATTCCCCATTGAAACCAGGAAGTGGTGCTCAGCCCATTGGGATTGACGCTGCCATTGAAAGTGGCGCTCGTCGCGAGAATGGCAGTTGGCGCCAGGGTCACAGCGTCTTGAGCTTGGACCGCGCCGGTCAGGCTGCTGATAAGCCCTAAAATCAGCAGATGAAGAGTTCGATAGAAAGCTCTGCCTCTATTCGTGAAATGTTTCATGAGTTGCCTAAACGAATACTGCGAGGATGTGAAATTCCAAAATCCAAATCGCACGGAATGTGAACCAAGGGTTTCCCTTGGGATGAGATCAATCCCCGACGATGAGAGATGTACAAGAAAAAAGTGGCCGTCGTGAGACGGCCACTTTGAAAGCAAGAACCGGTTGTTCTGCGCGCTAGCGCTTGATGAAACGACGGACGGTGCCAAGTCCCGCCAAAGCGGTGCCCAACAACATCACTGTCATTCCGCCATCCGGAACGGAACGGGTGCCGTTGCCGAGGATGGTAACGTGGGAAATGGCTCCCTGCTGCGGCCAAAAGCTGCGCAGTTGCAGGAGGTCAGTTCCGTTCCAATTCAGCAGGTTCAGGTTGATCAGGTAGTACGCCGGATCGTGGTTGCCGTCTTTGACGTAGAGCCAGAGATTTTCAAATCCAGCCAGAGCGGGACCGCTGATGTATTTGATGTCAGCGTCTTGAGGATCGCCGGGGCTGTTGTCGAACGTTGTTTGATAGGAGCTTGCATAAGCTCCAGATTCGCTACCGCCCACATTTTGTTTGTACAACTCGGTCAGGCTGCCGACGCCAAATCCAGCTCCATTCAGAATGGTGCTCAACTGGCTCGCGCTCAGGTTGCTGTTAATGTCTCCCGACCAGCTCGCGCTGCCGGGCGTGATCATCAAGGCACTCGCGCTGAAGGTCAGCGCAACTGCCGTGATCACTGCTAAGAAATGTTTCAATTTCATAATGTGTTTAGTTGGTTCTTGTTCCGTCGCTTTGTATGCAGCGCTCGTGCCATATGGAAACATGGAATGCCTGAAATTCTGTAACTAGCTTAAGGACAGCGGTTTACGAATCAATCAAAGTTGGTGTCGACCGCGAGTCGCTTTCCGAAAATGTAAGTATCGCCGACAGAAATTTACGTCCGTAGTTTTCTCTAAAAGCGTTGTAAACAGCTGATTATCAGGAATTTAGCTGTTGTTGGCGAGTGATAGAAACTCCGACACCGTTCAAGCGATACGGTTAAATCCGTTTCGGGTCTGGGCATTACGCCTTTTCCTCAGTTGCATCCCGCGCAATTCCTAGTTTTTCCAGCAATTCGTAAAGGGTGGGCCGACTGATTCCGAGGTCTTCTGCTGCGCGGCTGATCTTTCCACCGCTGCGTTCCATGGCGCCGGAAATCACTTCCCGTTCGGCGGCTTCGCGCGCCTGCTTGAGCGTCACAACCTTTGCCGCAGCTGAGTTTTCTTCCAGTTCCAAGTCGGCGGGTGCGACTTGGCGTCCCTCGGCCATGATCACCGCGCGTTTCACGCGATTCTCCAATTCGCGGACATTGCCGGGCCAGGTGTGCTGCCGCAGGGCATTCAAAGCTTTTGGGCTGAATTCCAGATTTGGCCGGTTCTGTTGAGCGCCGCACTTCTGAAGAAAGGCTTTGGCGAGGAGAGGAACATCGGTGATCCGATCCCGCAACGGCGGAAGTTTTACGACCACGACCGCCAGCCGATAAAACAGATCCTCCCGGAAACGTCCTTCCGTCATCGCTTTTTTTAGGTCGACATTGGTCGCCGCCACCACTCGCGTGTTGATCTGAATTGTCGATCGGCCGCCGATGCGTTCAATCGACTGTTCCTGCACAAAGCGGAGTAACTTCACCTGCAAGGCCAGCGGCAGTTCGCCGACTTCATCCAAAAACAACGTGCCGCCGTCTGCGTGCTCGATGCGGCCTTTGCGTTGCGCGTGTGCTCCCGTGAAGGCGCCGCGTTCATGGCCGAACAGTTCGCTTTCCAACAAGTTTTCCGGGATTGCACCACAGTTGATTGCGATGAACGGACCGTCCTTGCGCCCGCTGCGCTGGTGGATGGCTCGGGCCACCATTTCCTTGCCGGTACCGCTTTCGCCGAGAACGAGGACCGGAACATCGCTAGTCGCGACTTTCCGGATCGAGTTGAAAACCTCCTGAACCGCGGGGCTGGTCCCCAACATCCCTTCGAAGCCTTCCGTGGCCAGGGCCGATTGAATTTGATGGTATTCGCGTTCCAGTTCAGCCAGATGAAAACAGCGCTTCAAAAGCAGTTTGAGATCGTCCATCTCCACCGGCTTGCAGAGCAGGTCATACGCGCCGGCGCCAATGGCACGCAGCGCGTTCTGCTTTTCGCTCTGGCCGGTAATGATGACAACTTTGGCGAGGTGATCGGCGCTGAGCAGTTCGGATAATGTGGCGAATCCTTCTTCGGCATCCGCCGGACGCGGTGGCAACCCGAGATCCAGTAGAACCACCATCGGGCGCGACGCGCGGAATGCTTCGAGTGCGCTGGTTCGATCCTCGGCCAGGATCACGTCGTAATCCTGTGTTAGCGCCCATTTCATCTGGGTGCGGATGTTTTCGTCGTCATCGACGATCAAGAGTTTAGGCTTCATTCAGTTGTGATCGGCTCGGGAAAAATACGCGGAAAGTAGTTCCTTTTCCAAGGGCGCTATCGACTTCGATGCGGCCCCGGTGTGCTTCGACAATCATGCGGCTTTGGAACATTCCAATGCCGATGCCTTTCTTTTTCGTGGTTTGAAATGGCCGGAAGAGCGAGCGTTCCAGAAATTCGGAACTCATGCCGCAACCATTGTCGGTGACCGCCAGCGTG
>JBQCEJ010000177.1:0-15300 GCA_051960355.1 Verrucomicrobiota bacterium
GTTGTCGATCGTCAGGTTGTTGACCGTGTCAGGCAAGCCCGCGGTAATTTGCGGGTCGATGCCGTTGAATGTGTAATTGACCGAGTTCGAAAGAGTGACGTTGCCGGCGTTGAAGTTAAACGTGCCCAGCGTACCGTTGACGAGGCCGTTCGGGTTGGCTGATACGAGCGTGCCGCCGGGTTTGATCGTAAACGAGCAACCGCTGTTGCCATTGGCATCAATGACCTGAGTGCCGGTAATGAGCGTGCCGTTCACCTGGTTGGGGCAACCGCCGGCGGACCGGTATTTCAAAGGCGTGGTCAGCCCCGAGATGTCCAAGGTGCTTCCGGCGTTGACCACGATCGCGATCTTGCCGCCGGAAGTGTCGCCTGAACCGACCCAGACGGCATTGGCGCTGTTGGTAATGAAGGTTGCCGTCCCGCCAGTGTAGCCGCTCAACGTTCCGTTGTTGGTGAAGTTCCCCGCAAGAGTGATACTGCGCGGATTGCTGGTGCCGCCCATGCGCAGCCCGCCGCCGGACTGAATGGTCAATGAACCCGCCACGGAGTTGTCCGTCGTGTTCGTGATGGAATGACCCGACATGATCGTTACGTTGTCAGCAGCAGTCGGTATCCCAGCCGGGGACCAAGTAGCCGGAACGTTCCACGTTCCATTTCCGACACTCACGTAATCCGTCGCTCTGGACCCGGCAACAAACGCCAGCAGCATGGTCACGATACTGCCCGCCAGAACTGTGGAATGTGACAAACGCAGACGAGCGCCCCAGTCCAGCCTGCTGATCAGCGATTGAAAGACAAGGTTTCGTCTCGGGTTCGATGGGTTGTTCATAATTGGTAGGGATTGGTGCGGGTTGAACTTTGGTTCAGTTTCAAATGATTGAGGTCCGCATCTTACCACCGCGTGGATTTGTTTTGGAATGGCGCAATCGGGGGATATGTGGGGAATGCGCCGATCCCCTTCGAATGCTTTTGGAACGGCAATTTTCGATGACCCGGTTCAGGGAGTTCCCAAACGAAAGAACTGGCTGCCGCCGCTGATTGGCAGGTCGAGGTTGAACGGCGGCCCGGGGATGATGCCGTTGGTGACCAATGACCACATCACCGGCGGCGCCAAATCAGGCGTGCTGAACAGGCCAAAACCCGCGCCGGTCCACGAGAGTCTCAAGCGGTTCGTCGCCAGCGAAGCCACGAGGACCGGCGCGGGTTGCGTGTAGGCCAGAAACGGCCGGTTTGCCAAAATGGATTGTTCACGCGCGCCAAATTGAACCGTCCGATTGTTGCCCGGCGTGATGGAATAAATTCGCAACGACAGCAACCCGTCGACCGCCGCCTGCGCTTTGGCCACCGCTGTGACATCGACTTCGACGGCTTGGCCCAGTTGAAACCCCGTCAGATTCGTAATGATAGCGCCGGACCCGGCGGGTTTGTTGTTCCAAGTGATGCCCGATTCGTCCCAGGCATCATTGGTCACCAACTCAAATGCCACTGTCGTCGTGGCACTATCGCTTCCAACGGATACCGGCATGAGCCGCAGCGTGACAGCTTCCATTTCCGCCCAGCCACTGACATCAAATCGCAGGAAACTTTCCCGGGTAAAATCGGCAGAATCGAGCTTCACCAGCAGGCTTGGATCGGCACCGTAGTTAAACGTTCCGTAAATTCCACCCCGGACAGACGCGTCCGCCAGAGCTTCGCGAGGAGCGCCCGGCGTGGCGACCACTTCTGCCGAGTTAGCGCTTTCACCGCTAGCATTGACCGCTGAAACCACGTAGTAAGCGGTTTTCCCGTTGAGCAAACCTGCCTCCGTGTGATGGGTCGTGGCGATCGTGGCAATCGTGATGTAAGGACCGCCGCTCGTTGCCGCCCGTTTCACCGAGTAGCTCGCGGCGTCGTTTGCCTGAAGCCATTGCAAGGCGACCTGTCCGGATCCCGGCACGGCGCTCAATCGCGTCGGGGTTGAAGGCACGCCCGAACTTCTGAAAATGCAAAGCGCTGGCTGGCGATCCACCGTCGCGTTCTCTCGACTGCCAATCTCAACCATGCGCCCGTCGGATTCAAAAACGCCCTGCGCGTAATAGGTGCTGTTGCTGTACTCCGTGACGTCGTAGCGGACGATGCGCGCAATCACAAACGCCACCGACGTCTGGTTGGACGCGATCAGCGAATTCACGTAGTCGGTCACATCCACGTAATTGCTCGCCCATGATGAGGAGAAAAATGAAATCGGCCCCAAGAATTTCCCATAAATTCCGAGGCCCGTTCCCGGAGTGCGACCACCGTAATTGTCTTCAATATCAAACATGTTCGTGGTCAAACCTGTCGTTGTGCCCATTGTGTTCGTGCTGGTGTAATACTTCCCAACTCCCGGAGCGTTCGCCCACGTCAGGTTGGTTTCCGACCAGGCGCTGCCGGGCCGGCCGTAAACGTGAACAATCTCGCGCGAACTCTGGCTGGTTCCCGTGTTGCGTCCGGCCAGTTTCAACAGGTAACGATTGCCATTGGTGAACGCGCCCAGATCAAACTGTATGAAGCCAATTCGCCGCTCGGTTGGAATCGCGTGATGCATCGAGACTTTCAAGGTCACTTCCCCCCCGTGACTCACGCCGCTCTCGCCAACTGCCAGATACGTGTCCTGGCTCGGATGGAGGATCGGCACGTCGGCAGCCGAGTTGCCTTGCGGAATCCAGACAAGGAAGGCGGAAAGGTTGGGCGCGCTGAAACTGATTTTTTTGTTCGTATCGACCGTGAGGTAATCCGTGATTTGGCCCGTGTTCTTCGAATCGACCCGGGCCACGGTCACCGGCGCGCCGACTTGAACATCCAACGCGCTGAGATCGAAAACCGCATTTGCATCCGTGCCGTTCGCATTGGAAAAATAAATGTAGTAAGCGCGGCGCGCTTCATCCCAGGCAGCAATGATTCGCCGGTCGCTGTCCGAACCGGATGTAACGGTTCTTCCAAGCACCGGTTTGCCGCCGCGGAAATGGCGCGCATACAATTGAAAGCAAACACCGCCGCGCGAGATGCCGCCGTAATTCGAATCGCCGCGCTCGCTCATATACGCCGTCCGGTTGTTCAACAGGTTCGGCTGATCATCACTTGCCCCGAGTTTGAACAGAAATAATCCGCCTTCATCGCCCAGACCCGCGGCGCCCTGCGTTCCGCTAGCTTGAAGAATTCCGGCGGTCTTGATGCCGTACGTGAGATCCTCCGTGTCTTTGTCGATGCTTTCGAAATAGGCGCTGGTGCCCGTGTTGTATTCAGTAATGACGATCGGAATGGTCGCGCCGTACTCCGGGGAATTGTGCGCGGTGGAAAGATTCTGGCGCAGCGCAGCGATCTCCGTCTGGCGATCAGCCCCGTTTGAGCCGTATTTGTGATAATCATACATCCCGAAATTCGCGATGGAGCTGTCATAGTTCCCGTAAATGTCGGTGCGGATTTTCTTCCAGGCTTCACTGCCCCAGCCATGTGGATCGACATCCGGATCGGTCAGGCTGTAGTTCCACCATTCACCGGGCATCGTGGGGCCGCAGAGGTAGAGCGTCAGGTTCTTGCCGTAATTAGCGTTCACGTCAGCGATCGCCTTGCGCATGGCATCGGCGCAAACCAGCCAGTGCGATTCCCATTGGCCATAGGAACCCAGCGCGTTCGCCTCATTGCGGAATTCATACATGTTGAAGTCGTATTGCGAGGCGAAGAAATAGACATAGGCATACCAGTATTTCCAGTACTTGAACTTTTTCCCCCAATCGACCAGCGGATCGTCCTGCGTGAAAACAGTGTTGATCATCATTGATTGAATGCCCAGCGCGCGAAGCCGTTCAGTGACGTAACGCTGCCGTCCGGCATAGTCTGCGTAAAATCGTTGCCAATCGAAATAGACATCATTGGCGGTTCCTTGCCGCCAGGGATCGGCGCGAACCAGAGCCGTGGCGGCGTCGAAATCGTTCACGGTCATCACCCCGCCCGTCGGATTGAGCGGGGAGAAATCGGGCTTGAACCAGTTCCGATAATGCGTGATGCCAAACCACTCAAAGTAATCGAATCCGGTGAAGGCTTTCATGCTGTCGATGCTGCCGCTGGCGCCAATGATCTTCGGGATGCGATTGCCATTGGTGCCTTGCATGACGACGTTGAAAGTGTCCGCCTGCGCCGACGCCACCAGCAGACCAAGCCAGCCGATGACCTGCCAGGCGCGCGGCACTGGGACGTGTTGGCTTAACCGCTTCAACAAAGTTGGAAGAAACATAGATCCTAAAATCCGCCGTGCGGTCACCAGACTTGGATGGTCCGCAAGCCAGTTCCTGGATTCTCAAACGGCCCAGCCGTCGGATTTTCGGGGTTGCGCGGGCGGCCAAAGTAATCTTGGTCAATCTTCAGCGGTGTGCCAGCCGGCGTTTCGAAAGCAACGTCAGGAATGCGAGCTTTACCCAACAACGCGGTCGTCACGAGCTGGCGAGTGCGTTCAGCGCCCCACGCTTTGTCGATGCGAAGCGTCAGCTCAAAGCGACCGGCTTTCTTCAACAGCTTGATCGCGGGATCAAAGTCCGCGTGAACCAGCGCATTGGTTTCCTGTCGCGCTGGCCTGGCGCCCTTGAGAAAAACATTTCCCTCCATCCAGACCGGCATTTGGACCTGGTCGTAGGCGCTCAAATCGGCGCGATTGATGAAGAGATTATTGTAGTAGCGATCATCGCCGCCGGGATTGTCGTGGAGGCCCACCAGCTCGGTCGAGTGCGCCTTGTGAAAAGGCGTTTGACGCGCATCGAACTTGTTCACGTTCAGCTTTCCCGCGAACAGGTTGTGGACATAAGCCCCGCCCTGCGACAGCGAAAACACACTGACCGGCGAAAGGAAAATATTATTGTCCACCACGAACGGACCGTGATTTACCTCCACGTATAAATCCTGATCGCGGTTGTCGTGACAGAGATTTCCCGAGACGCGCGCGCCCTGCGCCATCCAGTCCAGCCAGATTCCCAGGCAGTTCCGGTAGATGTGATTGCGACTGATCTCCACATCGATGGCCGCATGTATCTTGATGCCCGCCATTTCAGCGCCGGTGAACAATCTTCGGACATGAACATCATGGATCGTGTTGCCGGTGATCGTGCTGAAGGCCGCGCCCAGGCTGCCCACAATGCCCGCCTGTTCACAGTGAAAAATGGTGTTGTAGCGAACAACGTGATGACCGACAGTCGCTTGATTCCAACCGTTCGTCAGGGCGCGGTGGATCGTCCCGACATAACCCTCAGCCGATTCCGCTTTGTTATCCCATTCGTCTCCATACTTCCCGAGCGTCACGCCAGAACAAACCGAGTGACTGATCACATTGCTTTCGATGATCCATCCCCTGCTCCAATGCGTGCCGATCAATCCAATCTGCTCCGCTGTCGGCGGCGCCCACGGCGTCGCGGCCTGCCGCAGCGTGAACCCACGCACGGTCAGGTAATTGATTCCCGGTCGGGACGGATAAAACACGGTGCGACGCGTGTTGATCTCGACCAATTGTTCATTGGGATTGGTGTTCTTGAACTGCGCGCAGATGACCGTATCGGTCTCATTCACCTGGCCAAACCAGAGCGCGTTGGGTCCCGCCGGTTTCAAAAGATCATCCAGCTTGGCAGCCTCCGTCAGCCACTCACCGTTCAAGTAAACTGCACCGGTATGATGTTCTCGCCCCTTGGATGTAAACCAATCACCACGGATCAGATCGCTGTACGGATTGAAGCTGCCGAAAAAAGAATTGGGCAGCGTCGCTTTCCAGACATCGCCCTGCACCTTCACCCAGTTGGTGAGGACTTCCGAACCGGCGATCTCCACGCGTTCGCCCGGCGCGGCCTGATACACGATGCGCATGGAATCGGATTCACCGCCACGCGGGGGATTGACGCGTTCGCGGTAGATGCCTTGGCGGATGGTGATGACGTCGCCCGGCTCGGCAACATCGGCGGCGCGCTGAATCGTGCGGAACGGCGCCTGGGCGGTGCCCGGGTTGGCGTCGTTGCCATTCGTCGCCACCTGGAACTCCGCGGCCGCGCCGAGCGAGGCGAGAAGTAGAACACTGCAAACGGTCGCGAGAGCCTGTTGCCGTTTCATGGGACAAGATTTCAAAATCGTCATGTTTGGAGCCGAATTCAAACCGCAGCCTATACGCAATGGCCAAACGACGAAATGGCGCGATTGGGGGATACCGATTCGAGTCCGCGGCGACTTTTCACACGACGACGCAAGTCCTGAGCGCTGTTTACACTGACGGCCTACCGTGAAGGTTGCCGCGCCGAAGCTGATCATGCGGTCTTGTCCATCGCTCCTCAGATGAGCGCACGCTAAAGCGTCGCTTGTATTTCAAGTGGCGCGTTCGCCTCGCCCTTAGCGAGCGTGCGTTGCCCGGCACCGAAGCTACTGTTCCGATTCTCTCGTCGGCATTGCCTTCGATGCTGGAATTTCGCCTCGCAACAAACGCCCCGCCTGGCCGGTGAGCCAAAGATAGTGATCGGGCGCCACGTCCTCGTAGCCTTGCAACTTCCCGGGAGAGTCAACTCGCGGCGGCCGTCGCACACACTTGAAGATCGCCGTCCCTTCGTCGATCTCATCAAACATCGCCACGTAGATCATCGACGCGCCAGCCCCGACGGCTGATGAAATTTGGCTCCAGTAGAACCGACCTTGCTGGCGCGGACACTGGTTCAAGGGATGACGCCCGCCGAACTCCTGTCGGCTCACATTATACCAGGTGAAGCCCGGATAAACCAGGGGCGCGTAATCCAGCTTTCGCTCCTCGCACCAGGCCAGATCGGCTTTTACCTGCTCCTCGTAGCGCTTCAAATCACCCGTTTTCACCGACGAAAAGCGTTGCACGAACCACGGCATGATCACGTCGGCCTTCGCCATGACAGCGTGCAGGTAAGGATCGGGAAGGCAGTCTCGTTTCAACTCACGAAAATAAGTCGGCACGCCCAGCATCACGCTGCAACCGCCGTAATCCGGATCGTTCTTCAGAAAATCGAGCAGCTTCTCGATCCCAATGTCCTGAAGCTTGTAAGGTCGATCGGGAAAACCGAGCCCCCAGATCGCGACGAGCGGTTTGCCACGATGATAGAGATACGTCTGGTTCGTGCCCTGCGAAGTGAGCTTGAGTTCATCCACCAATTCTTTCCAGTCCTGGATGACGGAGGAACAATCGTCCAGGCCCGGTCGCAGCCCCGAGAGATCATACATCACGGCGATCGCTCGCCCCTGCTCCTGCGAAGCCTTCAAGGCATGGCTGAGAATCACGCGGCCTTCGCGGCGGCTTTCCGGCGTGCGGGTGACATCGTAAAAGCGCTGCATGAAAACGCCGTCGATTCCGTATTCGCGCATCCACCGGAAATGCAATTGCACGGTGCTTTCGTCATAGGAGCTGAAAACGCGCGCCGGCTTGCCGTTGGCATTCACAAACGGCGTCGGATACGTTTTGGCGTATTCGGAAACGTCCGGCCACAAGTCCACCTTGAGATGTTCGGGATCGAACTTTCCTTCCACGCAATAGTGCACCCAACCGCTTCCCGAGCCATCGCCTTCCGCGCGAAACCAGCCCTGGTAACCGCACATCACGCGCCCCGTGTAAGTTGGAAACAATGATCCAGCGTTGTGCCGGGAAGCAGAGCCTGCCGCAACGCTGGAACTCAGCCACGCAACGCAGAAGCAACCCAGCGCCGTCCACCTTTCGATTTTTCGCCTCAACATAAAACGGTCCGTTCCTCGGGGTGCTTTTCAAATGCGGCGCTTCGTCGTCAAAATCTCCGAGTCGTCGCGCCCTTGCGTTAAACACTTCTCGCAGGTCAGGCATCAGTTACTGGTTCACTCCGGTTCGATGGTAAAGAATTCCGCCGCGGCGCCGGGCACCATGGGCACGACCACGTTCGCATGGCCCAGCGGATCGAAGGTCGCTGAACCCATCGGAATCCATTGATTTAACGGCTCCGCCAGATTTGTCGCCGCAAGCACACGACCGGAAGCGCCCGCCAGTCCGGTCATCTGGAACGACACATCAGTGCCGCCGGCATTGATGCTCGTGATCGCCGTGGGCGGAACCTCCAAAGCCGCCGCCATTCGCTGCCCCATGATCAACTGGCTTCGCGCCGTGAAATGTGGATCGTCGGCTGCAAGTGTTGAAAGATTGCTGGAGGAAGCGAAACCAACGTAAGGCATGATTTCCGCAACATTGAATTGCGCCTGGCGCACGGTCAGGCTGCGATTCGTCGCCAGTTCACCGAACGGCAGGTTCGTCGCGGCAAAATCGCGGCGCACGGCGTTGATGAATTGCGTCAGTTTGGATTGATACGAACTCGTCGAGAGCGAGCCGTCGCTTTCCCCCTGATGCCAGATCATGCCGCGCAACGTGTATTGCGCGCCTTCGTTCGTCAGCGCCGAGAGCGCCACGCGGGCCATGTTCGTGAAGGTTGCATACATGTAACCGCTGGCCGGATTCCAATCGCTGCTCAGACTGGTGCCGCCTTTCGAGACTTTGATCAAGGCCAGGTGGCGATTCGTATTCGCGTCAGCAACGGTTCGCGCGAAAGCCAACTCCGGGCCAAACGTGCTCGACGGCAGCGCCCCGCCAAAGCCCGGCGGCACACTGAATCCGGGCGTCAGCGTTTGCCAACCGCTGTTGTAAGTGGGATTCGCCGGATTTGAATTCACCGGATTCGCATAATAAATCCGCACGTCCGATTGCGGCTGAGCCCAGTTTGAAAGAGAACCGGTCAGTTCACTCGCCGCTCCGCGTCCATCCGTGTTCGACTGGCCGGCGACGAGGTAAACGTCGTAACGGGTCGGCGGCGCAGGTGGCAGGTTGAACTCGAGCGAGGATTGGAGCCTTTGCAATCGCAGTCCGCCCGAGTTGTTGGCGGCATCCGCCACGCCCGTGAGTACAAGTGTGATTTTGTTGCCGAACAGAAAATCGCCCAGTCGCGAAATGCTGAACGTGAAAGGATTGGTGCCGCTGATGGGAATCAATACGTCGGCGCCAATCGGCGTAGCCGTGAAAGTTCCGCCGCTTAACAATGCATTCGAATCTGTGTCGTTGGCCTGCGCTGTATTCCAGGTGATGTCGGAACTAATAACCGGATAGGATTGATTCAAAGCCCAGAGTTGCACGCGCTGCGCATTGCTCGCCTTGAAGTAAACTGTGAACGCTGCCGCCAGATTGGGATCCGCATTCAGCCCGGTCAGATCAAATTGGAAGTAAGCCTTGCGTGCCAGATCCAAGGAACTGCTGTGCTTCACGTGGATGTAACCGGCCGCCACCTCGTCCACATTCACGGCCGCCGACGCGCCGCCCTGAACAACCGCTTCGATCGCGACCGATTGATTGGCGGCCTCCGAATTCAAGGTCGGAAAAATCAGGAGGGCTGGCAGAAACCAGCACCCGAACTGCCGGAGAAAAAGCGAATTCATGTGCGGCATTTTGGCGATCTGAAGCAAAAGGTCATTAAACATCTTCACACGTTTCAGTCATTCGCCGCCGCGGTTTCGGGCTTGGCAGTATTGGACGTTTTGCCTTTTGCCCTCCTGCTTTTGGACGATGCACTCGCGCCGGCGGGCTGATCCACATTCTCCGGAATGCGGAACTCGACCGCGCGTGCCTGCCGCTCAAACTCGGCTTCCAAACGTGCCTGCAAGGCCCGCCGATCTGGCTGGCCAGCAAGATTGTCCAGTTCAAACGGGTCGCGCCCGAGATCGAATACCTGCGTCCAATCCGGATGCCCCGGATACTGGACGAGTTTGGCGTTGTCTGTTCGCACTGCGAATAGGGTTGGAACGAGATAATTGCGTTCGAAAAAATACTCGTAGAAAAAGCCAGAACGCCAATCCGCGAGAAGTGAAAGCGACTTGCGTTCCAGCAAGGGCCGCCAGCTGCGCCCCTGCATTTCCTTTGGGATCGTCAGCCCGGCGTAATCCACGATGGTCGAGGCGAGGTCCAGATTCAGCACCGTTTCGTTCATCAACATTCCTTTCCGGCCCAACGGCGGATACCGCACCAGCAGCGGCACGCGCAGGCTTTCCTCGTACGCCGATCGCTTGTCATGCAAGCCGTGATCGCCGAGGTAATAGCCGTTGTCACTCGTGTAGATCACCATTGTATTCTCCGCGAGTCCCAATTCATCGAGCGCATTCAAAAGACGTCCGAGATTTTCATCCGCGCCCGCGAGGCAGCGAAAATAATCCAAGCGCGGATCAGGCAGCGATGGATTCACCGCCGGGTTGGCTTTGGCCAGTTCATCGGTGAAGTACGGCGGCGTGGCTTTTTCGTTGATTGCCGGACGGCAGCGCTCCCCCGCGAAAGCATCTTTCAAGCGCGCGGGCGGAAGGCACGGCCCGTGGGGTGATTTAAAACCAATCGCCAGCAGGAACGGGCCGCTGCGATTGGTCCGCATGAACTCGATGGCGTAATCGGTCGCGACGACATCCACCCAGCCTTGCGTCGGTTGCTCCACGCCGTTGATTTCAAAGGGGCAATTCTCATAACGTCCATGCGCGATATAGCTGGCCGAGAAATCGAATCCAGGGCGTTGCCCGCGCTGTTTGTACATGTGCCACTTGCCGATGTAAGCCGTCTTGTAACCGGCGGCGCGCAAAAGCGTCGCGTGCGTGACACTGTCGGTCGGAAAGATCGTGTGGTTGTCAGTCACGCCATTCAGATGATTGTAACGGCCGGTGAGAAACACCGCGCGACTGGGCGAACAGAGCGAACTCGTCACGAACGCATTGCGAAAGCGCACCCCTTCGGCTGCGAGGCGATCCATGTTCGGCGACTTGAACCACGGGAAGCGCGCCTGCCCACCCTGTTCCCGCTGCACCACGCCCAATGCGTCGAAGCGTTGGTCATCCGTGCAGATGAACAGGAAATTGGGCCGTCCACTGTGAGTCGCAGCCGGGGCCGCAACACTCAAACTTGGAATCAACAAACAGAGTCGGACAAGGCGCTGGATTCCAGAACTGCCGGGGAGCAATCGCATATTGCATATTAAACACTGTTTTTCGCAGCGAATGCTATCCCCCGATTGCGCCATGGCCAATGTGAACTGAAACCCCTAGCCTGCCCCGCGAAGCTAAGCCATAACCATTCATTCTTAACCACGGATGGACACCGACTTTCCGACACCCTTCCCGCTGCGGGTCGATTCCTTTAGCATGAGCGGCGTGATATCAACGGATGGAAATGCCCAGAGACACAAGCGCGGTTATCCTTGGCGAAAACGCGCGGGCTGGTTGACGTTGCTGCTGGCCATCACCGTGCAGGCGGCCGAAACCCGAACGCCAGCCGATTACGTCAATCCCTTGATCGACACCCACAAGTCCCGCTGGATTTTCTTTTCCTCCGCCTGCCGTCCGTTCGGCATGGTGAATCTGAGTCCGGACACGCGGACCGGCGGCGATTGGATGTGCGGCTATCTTTATGGGGATACGAAGATCCGCTGCTTCAGCCACATTCACGGCTGGCAATTATACGGCCTGCCAACGATGCCGATGACCGGCCCAATGCGTGGGCCCGACGGCATGGATGTGTACGCGTCGGATTTTTCTCACGACGACGAGATCGTTCAACCGGGCTATCACAAAGTTGTGCTGAAAACCTATGGCGTGACCGCGGAATTGACCTCCACCGCTCGCGTCGGTTTCCATCGCTACACCTTTCCTGAAGGCCAGCCGGCGCACATCGTTTTGGATACCGGCGCGGAATTGATGGACGCGATTGCCACCAGCACTGTTCATCGTGTCAGCGACACCGAACTGGAAGGCGAAGCGGTGATGGCCCCCACGTCACGACGCCCCACGCCGTTCACGGTTTATTTCGTGGCGCAGTTCGACAAAGCCTTTGAGACGTTTGGTGGTTGGACGAATAAGACGTTGCTGCCCGGAACAGTTGAAACCATCACCGGCACCAATGCCGGGGCGTATGTTTCGTTCTCAAGCAAGAGCAGATCGGTGTTGATGAAAGTGGCCATCTCCTACACCAGTCTCAACGGCGCGCGCCGGAATCTCGCGTCCGAGTTGCCACACTGGGATTTTGACCGAGTGGTGCGCGAATCGCGCGAGGAATGGAATCGCTGGCTGGGACGCATCGAAGTGACCGGCGGCACGGAAGCCCAACGCATCAAATTTTACACCGACCTTTGGCACGCGCTGCTCGGCCGGCGAACCGTGAGCGACGTGGACGGACGTTATTGCGACATGACCGGCGCGCAACCGCAAATCCGCCGCGTGGCGCTTGGAGCCGACGGCCAACCGCGCTTTCCGCATTACAACTTTGATGCGCTTTGGGGTAGTCAATGGTCACTGGCGCTGCTTTGGTCCTTCGCATATCCGGAGGTGATGGACGGCTTTTGCAACACGATGGTCGACATGTATCGCAATGGCGGTTTGATCCCGCGCGGACCGGCAGGCGGCAATTACACTTTCGTCATGATCGGCGATCAAGCCGCGCCGTTCTTCGCGGCGGCTTACGCCAAGAACATCCGCAATTACGACGTGAACAAAGCTTACGAAGGCTTGCGTAAAAACGCGCTTCCCGGCGGCATCCGCGATCACGCGGGCTATGAGCACGGCAAGAACGCGAGCGGTGGCGGGATGAACTTTTATGTGGAACGCGGCTACGTGCCGGAAGGCGTCGGCAACAGAGGACTTCATCGCGACGGCGCGGCGATGACTTTGGAGTATGCGTATGAGGATTGGTGCGTGGCGCAGATGAGTCTCGCGCTGGGCCATTCCGAAGACGCTGAGTGGTTGCTGAAACGCTCGCAAAACTACACGAATTTGTGGGATGCCTCGTCGGGCTTCATGCGTCCGCGACTCAAGAATGGTTCCTGGCTGGCTAATTTCTCACCCGCGGGACCGAAGGCCGCCAAAGGGTTTTGCGAAGCCAACGCCGCGATTTACACGCACTATGTGCCGCACGATCTGCCGGGATTGATCCGGTTATTTGGCGGTTCAGACCGTTACGTGACCGCGCTGAACCGGCAATTTGAAGTGGCATCCACCAATCATTTCGCCGCGGAACACGACCAGCATCAATTCTCCTGGGTGGATTACGACAACCAGCCGTCCACCGCCATGGCGCACCTGTTCAATATCGCGGGCGCTCCGTGGCTTAGCCAGAAATGGGTGCGCGCGGTCAAGGAGCAGACCTGCGGCAATGTCACGCCGTACGGCGGTTACAACGGCGACGAAGATCAAGGCCAGATGGGCGCGCTCGGTGTGCTGATGGCGATCGGGAGGTTCGATGTTCAAGGCGGCGCCGCACGCCATCCCACGTATCAAATCACCAGTCCGCTGTTCGATCGCGTCACCCTTCACCTGGATTCTCATTATTTTCCGGGACGCAGTTTCACAATCACGACGCACGCCAACAGCCCGCAGAATATCTATATTCAATCCGCCCGCTTGAACGGACGGCCTTTGAACCAATACTGGTTCAGCCACGAGGCACTGGTGAACGGCGGCGAACTGGAACTCGAACTCGGCCCGGAGCCCAACCGCAACTGGGGCGTTGGCAAGCTGAACAATGGCGTGAACTGAAGCTGGATGTAATCCGTTCGGGCTACTTGATTTCACGCGGCGCACTGACAAACTGAGTTGACCAGTGACAACCGCCTTCCTGAATGTGAATTCAGATTCTGTAAATTTCAGTCGCAGGCTTTTCGCCACGATCCTCTTCGGTCCGATTCTGGCAGCTTTCTGGCTACTTCTCCTTTCCAGCGTGTCAACCACGGCTGCCAATCCCAGTTTCTATATCCGCCACTGGCAAACTGACGATGGCTTGCCGGACGACAACGTCACGAGCATCACGCAAACCCGGGATGGTTACCTTTGGGTGACAACCCAAAGCGGTCTGCTGCGGTTTGACGGCATTCATTTTCAAGATCTGTCGAAGTCCTACTCCGAGGCCACGCGCAATCGCACCTTCCAAGCCGCCATTGTGGACAGCGCGGACAAGCTGTGGCTGGTGGCGGACAGCGGCGCGGTATCGTGGCTTGAAACCGGCGGCACCAACATGGGAACGGTCACCAAGGGCCGATTGCTCGCGCGGGTGCAGTCCATGGTCGTGGACGGAAACGACGGAGTGTGGGTTTCCTACGGCCCGCGCATTGCGAATGTCCTGCACATCCAGGGCTCGGAAGTGACCAGCTATCATCGGGCGGAAAATTTCCCGGGAAGCGGACATTGCACGCTGGCCCGCGATGTCCGCGGGCAGTTGTGGTTCGCCCAGAGTACTTGCGTGGGAGTGTTTCGCGACGGGCGATTTCTGAAACTGCTCACCCTGCCCGCCGGGCCGATGCGTATTTGCCGCGCCCGCGAGGGCGGTGTCTGGATCAGCCTCGGCAATCAGATTTTTCATTTCGAAGAAAATCAAAATGCCGTGCGGCGGGGCGTGATTGGTTCGGATCCGAGCATGGCAGCCACTGCCATGCTGGAAGATCGCGCCGGGCGGCTCTGGATTGGCTCCTCGCTCGGCGAGCTATTCTGCATGGAAGGAACCAACGTTCAACGCGTTGCCAAAGCGCAACCCGAAATCGTGAGCCTGGCCGAGGATTGGGAAGAAAACATCTGGATGGGAACCCTGGGCGGCGGCCTGAGCCGGATTCGCCCATTGATGGCAGAAGTGAAGGGAGTCGAGAGCGGTTTGCCGTCACCGGCGCTCCTGTCGGTGTGCGAAGACCGATCCGGCGCCATTTGGATCACCACCCAGAGCGGGCTGCTGGCGCGGCAAAACGGTGGCTCCTGGACCATCGTTTCGACGAACAGCAACTGGCCGGGAGGCCAGGCCCGGTGCGTGGTTGCTGACAATGAAGGCGGCGTCTGGATCGGCACGCGTGACGGCGGTCTGCACCATTGGCAGAACGGCGACTACACGACACTTCGAACCACCAACGGACTGGTCAGCGATTCCGTTCGCTCTCTGTTGGTCAGCGCCAAGGGCGATCTCTGGATCGGCATGGAAGACGTATCTGGCCTTCAACGGCTGCGCGACGGGCAGCTGCACACATTCAAGACCGCGAACGGAATGCAATCGGTGCGGGCGATGGCCGAAGATCGTGCCGGAAATATTTGGATGGGCAACGCGCGAGGCGAATTGCTGAAGGCTGGCAAGACACAAATTTCAAATCAGAGCAAACGCGCCTTGCAACCGCCCCGCCCGATTCGTTGCCTGGCGATGACTCCCGACCAGACGCTCTGGATCGGCTACGCCGGTGGAGGTTTGGGACGGTTCAAAGACGGTAAATTTGCCTTCCTCGATGTCGAACACGGCCTG
>JBQCEJ010000178.1:0-2640 GCA_051960355.1 Verrucomicrobiota bacterium
AACCGATGACTCAAGAGGCCCGGGTAAAGCCGCCAGAAGCAGCGGGTGCGCCGGAGATGTTCCTGGACTAAATCCCTGAGCCAACTCGGATGCTCCTGCTCTTTTTTCTTCAAAGTCTCGGCCAGTTTCGACCGTTCCCACGATGGAAGTTTTTTCAGGTATTGATCCACCACCAGATGAACCATCGTCTGGCCGATCATTTGCCTTTTTTGGTTTTTCAGAATCGCTTTCAAAGAGGTGTAGGCTTCGAAAGTATGGGAGGCGTTGTGCGCCACCTGAATCCGCATCGGCCAGACGCCGTGCGCTAGAAAATCCGTGCAGACCAGGGCTTTGATCAGTCCATCGTCGCAGGCCGACAAATCTCTGGGCAGATAAATGTTCCGCGCGGTTTGCGAGCGGATGCAGTAGAGCTGGCCGCACAGTTGGGCCGCACTCGTGCGGGTCGGTCGCGAGGCGGCCAGCGACAAGCGATCGCGAATCGTCTTGTGCCCTTTGATTTCCACATCCTTGCGCGGTACATCGACCGCGACATTGGCCTCCGCGTTGGTCTCCAACGTGAGGAGCATGTTCCAGAGCGTCTCGCGATTGTGAATGACGATATCCGCATCCATCAGGAACAGAAACCGCGCTTCCGGTGCGGAGACGCCATGGACGAACTGATTCCAGGCGTTGATTTTCCCGCGTTCACGCAGGTTCACGACGCGTCCGGAAAAAGCAGTGGCGTGCGGATGCTGGGCCGATTGCTGGGCAAACATTTCAGTGGCGACTTGCGGCGTGCGATCGGTGCAACCATTGGCGAGGCAAAGGATTTCGCAATGACGCCCATGCTTGTGAAGTTCTGCCAGGAGCGTCTGATTGAACAGCGACGCCAGGAACGGCTGAATGGCCTGTTCCTCATTCCAGGCGATGATGCCGATGGACAGATAGTTTTCTGCAACTGCTTCCCGGCTGGTTGATTCTGCGTTCACGTCAGCTCATCGTATTTCTCCCGAAAACCCGTTTGGCAGTAGGCAATGACCTCAAACGCCCGTTAAAACGACCCTACCCTGTGCGCCGGGAAAGACCCCATGCAACGGGGCCGCAACGCGTTTTAAACTCAGCGGCATTGACCAACAGACAATCCAGAAAATCCAAAGAATTCAGACTGTTTCCCGCCTTCGTTCGCCTGCCCTCCGGCGATCTCGGCGTCACCGGTCCCGCCAAGACCAACAACCGGAGCGCGCATGAGAAAACTCTTACTGCTTTTGATTCTGCTCGGAGCCGTCGCCAGTCCAGCCGACGATGGCTCCGCATCGATGAAAGGACTGGCCTCCTGGTATGGAGAAGCGCATCGGGGGAAATCGATGGCCAACGGTGATCCGTTTAATCCGGACCAATTGACCGCGGCTTCGTGGTATTACCCGCTGGGCACCCGGGTTCGGGTGAGCAGTCAGGCTCAACCTGAACGCAGTGTGATTGTCTGCATTACCGACCATGGACCGGCCAAACGTTTTGTTGAGAAAGGCCGGATCATCGATCTGGCTCGCGCCGCATTCGAGCGAATTGCGCCATTGGAAGCCGGTTTGGTTTCTGTTTCAGTCCAACCCGCCGAAAGGATGAATTAAATGGGCTTTTATGTGCTAAATTGCGGCGTTGAATGATTACTCGTAAGCGGGCCAAAAGGCCCAATCTCCAATCCGAATCCAGCCAGGATCGCACTGAACACGTCCGCGAGAAACAACGATCTTCTGCAAGCACTGCCCGCAGGTCCGCAGCTTCGACCCCCCCGGCAGCCAAGGAATCCGCCGAACTCTGGCACGCGCTCTTCCAATCCATGGATCAGGGAGCCTGCATTGTTGAAATCATTTTCGACCGTTCTCATTCGCCGGTGGACTATCGCTTTTTGCAAACGAATCCGGCCTTTGAAACCCATACTGGTTTGAAATCCGTCGTCGGCAAAACCATGCGGGAACTGGCGCCGGAACACGAAAAACACTGGTTCGATACATACGGTCAAGTCGCCACGACCGGCGAGCCGGTCCGATTCGTGAACGAAGCCGCGCAATTGAACGGCCGTTGGTTTGACGTGAATGCGTTCCGCGTAGGCCGTCCGGAGGAGCGAAAGGTGGCCATTATTTTCAACGACATCACGCAGCGAAGGCAATCCGAAGAAGCTTTGCGCCACACCGAGGCCCAGCGCTTTGCCCTGGTCGAGCATTCGCCCGTCGGAATGTATCTGCTCGATTCGAACCTCCGCCTGCTGCAGGTCAATTCCAAGGCGGCGCCCACTCTGGGAAATCCCGGCAAGCTGATCGGCCAGTCGATCGACGAGCTGGTGCATGCGTTGTGGCCACGCGAAGCTTGCTCGAAAATCCTGGCGCACTTTGAACATACGCTCAAAACGGGAGAACCCTATTTTGCCACCGGATTTTCGGAAGAACGCGTCGATACCGGGCACACGGAAGTGTACGACTGGGAAATTCACCGGGTCGCCTTGCCTGACGGATGGCACGGAGTTGTCTGCTATTTCACCGACATTTCCGCGCAAGTGTTGGCCCAACGAGAACTGCTGGAACGCGAAGGCCTCCTCCGCACGGTGACCAACGAAGCCCGGGTCGGACTCGTGCTGGTGAGCCCACAGCGTCGTTACCTTTTCGCCAA
>JBQCEJ010000179.1:0-2791 GCA_051960355.1 Verrucomicrobiota bacterium
AAATTTGGTTGATTATGAAAACACCTTCAGCGCGCACGGACCAGATAGGCCAGATCATGCGAAAGGCAGAATTGAAACCGACTGGCGGTTTGAAAGTCCTCACGCACCAGGATCGCGTGAAAACCTCAAAACGAATTGTCATCGATCCTGTCACCCGCATCGAGGGCCACGCCAAGATCAGCATCTTCGTGGACGACCACGGCCATGTGCAGGACGCCGAGTTCCATGTCGTGGAGTTCCGTGGCTTTGAGAAATTTTGCGAAGGCCGGCCTTACAGTGAAATGCCCGGCATTACCCAGCGGATCTGCGGCATCTGCCCGGTCAGCCACACACTCGCCTCGGCTCGCGCCGGCGACGCTCTCATGGCCGTCAACATCCCGCCCGCCGCAGACAAGTTGCGCCGTCTTATGAACCTCGGCCAGATCGTGCAAAGCCACGCGTTGAGTTTCTTTCACCTGAGCGCGCCCGACTTTCTGCTGGGCTGGGATTCGCCTCAACCCACTCGCAATGTCTTTGGCCTGATCGCTTCCAACGCCGACCTCGCCCGCGCTGGAATCCGGCTGCGCCAGTTCGGCCAGGAAATCATCGAAATCCTTGGTGACAAAAAAATCCATCCCGCGTGGGCAGTGCCCGGCGGCGTTCGCACTCCGCTTTCCGAAGCCGGTCGCGATAAAATCCGCGCCTGGTTGCCGGAAGCTTATGCCACAACGCAGGTCGCATTCGATCTGTTCAAGCGCACGATGGAAACGCATCAGCGCGAGATTCAGATCTTCGGCAATTTTGCCTCGCTCTTCATGGGCTTGGTCGAGGAGGACGGCACGTGGGAACATCACGGCGGAAAGCTGCGCTTCACCGACAGCAGCGGCAGCGTCATCGCCGACCAGGTCGATCCGCAAAAGTATTACGAGTTTATTGGCGAATCGGTGCAAAACTCCTCCTACCTCAAGTCGCCTTATTACACGCCGATGGGTTTTCCCGCTGGCATATATCGTGTCGGACCGCTCGCGCGCCTCAACGTCTGCGAACAGATGGGCGTGCCCAAGGCGGACGCCGAGTTGCGAGAGTTCAAATCCATGGGCCGCGGCGCGGTCACGTCATCGTTCCTGTATCACTACGCCCGGCTGATTGAAATTTTGGCCTCGCTGGAATACATCGAGCGCTACATGGGCGATCCCGAATTGCAGAGCGAGCATCTGCGCGCCGATGCCGGAATCAACAGCCTCCGAGGCGTCGGCGTCAGCGAAGCCCCGCGCGGCACGCTCTTTCACGACTACACCGTGGATCCCGATGGCCTGCTGCAAAAGGTGAACCTCATCGTTGCCACCGGGCAAAATAATCTCGCGATGAACCAGACGGTGGCGCAGATCGCGCGGCACTACATCCACGGCCATGAAATTCCCGAACCGCTGCTCAACCGCGTCGAGCACGGCATCCGCTGTTACGATCCGTGTTTGAGCTGCTCAACGCACGCCGTCGGACAGATGCCCTTGCACATCCAACTGATTGGCAGTGGCGGCAAGATCCTGAACGAAGCGACGCGCGGATAACTGAAGTCGCTCGTGGCTCTATTGGAAGCGAATCATGCAAAGCGCCCAACTCCTCGTCATCGGCTACGGCAACACGCTGCGCTCCGACGATGGCGTTGGCCCGCGCGTGGCGGAAGCCGTGGACGCCTTGGACTTGCCTGGTGTCAGCACATTGATCTGCCAGCAACTCTCTCCCGAACACGCCGATCCCATTTCGCAGGCCGAGCGCGTCGTCTTTGTCGATGCCGCCGTGGATGCGCCCGCGGAAGTTCAGTTCCGCGAACTTGAACCCGGCGAGACCACGCAACTGATGGCGCATGCCGCTGATCCGCGCACCATGCTGGCTTTGGCCCGCGATGTTTTCGGCCATGCGCCGCGCGCCTGGTGGCTGACCATTCCCGCTCTCGATCTGAGTTTCGGCGAAAAGCTTTCGCCCCACGCCGAGCGGGGCATGAGTGAAGCCGTTGAGCGCGTTCAACAGCTCGCGGCACAGTAGCCCAGAAAACACTGCGCGGCCGCCGATTTGAGGAGGCGCAGTCGCCAACCGTTGAGGTAACCCGAGCTCAACTCGCCGCGCGATGGCTTGCCAGATAATTCAACCATGGCTCCATCCCTCCGCCCGTTTTGGCCGACGGTTCGAAAACCTTCGCGTGATGACTGACGCGCTGGAGATTGGCCATGGCCTGTTCGCGATTGAATCCCGCCGCCGCTGCCATGTCGCTTTTGGTGACGACCGCGACGCTGGCCGAATGAAACATTGGTGGATATTTGAGCGGCTTGTCTTCGCCTTCCGTTGTGGAAAGCAACACGACGCGTAAATCCTCTCCGAGATCGTAATCCGCCGGACACACCAGATTACCCACGTTTTCAATCACCAGCACGTCGAGCGCATCCAGGTCAAGCTGCACCGCCGCCTTGGAAACCATCTCGGCATCCAGATGGCAAACCGTTCCAGTGGTAATCTGAACCACGGGAATCCCGGCGGTGCGAAGGCGCGCCGCGTCGTTCTCCGTCGCCAACTCACCAACAATCACACCCACGCGCAACCGGCCCGCCAGCCGCAACGCCGTCTCGCGGATGAAGGTGGTTTTGCCAGAGCCGGGCGAGGAGACCACGTTGAGCACGAGCAGCTTTTTCGCGCGAAAGAAACCTCGATTCCGCTCCGCCAGCCGGTTGTTTTTCTCCATCAACGAGCGGTTTAAGCTGACAACTTTGCCATGGACAGCATCAGCCGGGTCATGATGCTCGTGATGTTGCGGATGAAC
>JBQCEJ010000180.1:0-12186 GCA_051960355.1 Verrucomicrobiota bacterium
CTGGTGTAGTCGGAAGTCTGCCCGCAAATCACCGGTCCAGGCAGCGAGTCATTGTTGTCCTGCGTGTAGAGGAAGATCGCCAGGCCAGTTTGTTTCAGGTTGGAAACGCATTGGGTTGCGCGCGCCTTGTCCTTGGCTTTGGCGAGAGCAGGCAACAGCATGGCTGCCAGAATGGCGATGATGGCAATCACCACCAGCAGCTCGATCAAGGTGAAGGCCCGTTGAATGGCGTTGGGACGTTTCATGATGCGTTGAACTTTCGTTGCGGTGATGCCATGCGATTGCAATGCAAAAGGTTTGAGCAGCGAACCTGTTTCTACGGGGGCAGAATCGGTTTGTGATGTCTCACCCTAAGAGCGTTTTCGTCGCTTCGGGAAAGCGTGCAACCAACTTCGCTGTTTTTCATCACCTCTGCGTTGGAATCTTCTTTCGAGAATTGAGCCTTTGGGCAGAACATCATCAAAGAGCTCGTTTCAACTGGGCGCGGCGTGATTCCAGTGCCCCCAGATCCTCCTGGTAGAAATACATTTCACGCGGCGAGGTCCAGGTGTGAATGAAAACCAATTCCCGGCCTTTGATCCAGCGGGCCGAGCCATCAATGAACACCTCGTTCTGCCCATCGGGTTTTTTGTCGCGGGTCGGATGCCGAGGCATGTTGTCCCAGGCACTGGTCCCAGTTCCTGCGACTTGGCTCCAATTCGGGAGACTACCGTCCGCCTTCGCGGTAAAATCAGCAGCCAACATCCAGGTGGGCTTGGACTGGCTGACCTTGATGGGACTGGAAGACTTGAACGTACCCAGATTATTCTGCCAGTTCGTGATCCCGCCGTAGTATTGATAGCCAATGACCCAACTGGCGTTGCTCTCCATTTTCAAATCAGGATTGTTCGGGCATCTCCAGATGCAATTCGGGTTGTCGTCCGAAATGGAAACTCCCAAGTCTTTCCATGCAGCCACGGACGCATCGGTTTTCAAGAACTGAACGGGAAATCTTCCGTTGTAGGCCGGCACGAGGTAATCCCGATTGTCCACCGAATAGGTAAGGCTAACGAGACCGATCTGTTTGAGATTCGAGAGACACCGGATCCGCTTGGCCTTTTCCTTGGCGGCTGAAAGCGCCGGTAAAAGCATCGCGGCGAGAATCGCGATGATGGCAATCACCACCAGCAGTTCAATCAAGGTGAAGCCACGCAAAAGCGCAGTTTGGGGCGAAACTCTGAATTTCATAAGTTACTTCACGGCGGCCAGACTGGCTCGTTTGGGTTCCAGCACTCCGAGGTCGTCCTGATACATGTAGAGCGGGCGACGGGTGCTCCAGGAATGAACAAAACGCATCATGTCGGCCTTTACCCATTCCGCCGAGCCATCGATAAACACCTCGTTGCCACCCGCCGGCAAAGTCCTTTTCGCAGCCTTATGTGCGGGCAGCGAGGACCATCCACTGCCATCCGCAGGATTGCTCCAGCCGGTGCCGATCCCATTGGGTTGGGCGACCAGATCGGCGGCAAGCATCCACGTTGGTTTTGAAGTGGTCGTTTTGATCGGACTGGCCGAAACGGTAGTTCCCAGATTGTTCTGCCACTTCGTGATCCCACCGTAATATTGATAGCCGATCAAATACTGCTTATAGCCCGGATCATAGATGGGAAACCCGGGGCGATTGGGACAGCTCCAGATGCTTCTGGAATTCGTCTGTGTCACGGATAACCCCAATTGTTGCCACGCTTCCACGGACGCGTCGTTTGCATTGAATTGCAGCGGAGTGACACCGCCGCCCGCCGGGACAACTTTATCGTCGTTGTCACCTGCAAACATGATGTTCGCCAAGGCGACCTGCTTCAAATTGTTCAGGCAGGCAATTCGCTTGGACCTTTCCTTGGCCGCTGCCAGAGCCGGCAACAGCATCGCTGCGAGGATGGCGATAATGGCAATCACGACGAGCAGTTCAATCAGCGTAAACGCGCACTGATGATGAAAGCGTTTGGAATTGAAACGGCGAAATTTGGAATCCGGAGCCTCGTTGTTTCGGTTGTTGTTGCTCAACCAGACTCCGAAAATTCGATTCAAAGCGAACCTCAGCTGAATTGGCCGCATGTGATTCATTCTCAATTCACAATGCGCCTTGCAGCCCGCGACTGTCCACTGCTCAGGCATCCACCATTTGGGGGATGCGGCATTTCGGTGAACCGAAACCGCGCTCCTCATCGCGCGCAGGATCATTCGTGACCCCCAAAATCATTACTGCCGCGAGTCGGCCACCCTGACTGCGCCGGTGGCATCGGATCTCGCCGTTGCCGGGCGGCTTGTCCCACAAACATGGGATTTTCAGGTTTTCAGTGAATTGATAATTTTTTTGAAACTCTTAAAAACAGAAGCCCTCCAAACGATCATGAAAAACCAGTCGAAAATCGCGCTCGCTCTCCTCACTTTATTTCCTGTCGCGCTTCACGCCGGGACAGTTGTCAATGTTGACATCGCCCGCGATGAAAGCGGCCCGCTCGGAGGCTCTGCCCGCGTTTTGTACACGGGGGTCGGCGCGGCAGCTGATACTGGCACCATTTGGAACGATTATGCCGTTTCTTTGACCGGTGCCGGAGACACGATTCCGGGCAACTATTCACAGAGCAACTTCCTTGATTCAAACGGTAACGCCACGACTGTTGGACTCACTTTGAACAGCGGCTGGTACAGGACCGTTAATAGCACGAGTGGCAATGCTCTGCAGTTGGAGCGTGCCTTTACCCTGGACGACATAACCGTTGGGCTCTCCACCTTGACGGGTTTAACTGCGGGGGGCGAATACGACCTTTACCTCTGGGCTTCGGGCAATCTAGCCACCGACTACACGGTCCTTGGCCAAAGCGTCAATCCCACTGCGTCGGCCACCGGTGCCGGTTTTCTAAAACCCACTCCAACGGAATTGGGGGAAGGTGTGCAATATGTAAAATTTGGATCCGTTTTCGCTGACGGGCTTGGCCATCTCCAATTCTCGTCCATCGGTCAAGCTGGTGGTTCCGCTGGCGGTTCACTGGCCGGACTGCAACTCGTGGCCGTGCCCGAGCCCTCGACCTCAATGATTCTGATGAGTTCATTTGTCGCCCTCGGCTTCGCCATTCGGCGTCGCCGGTAAGCCGGAGCTTCGCCCGCTTTTCTTCTCAAAAGGACGGCGCCTTGCGCCGTCCTCTTTTTCCAGGTTCTTACGGCAATCGTCCGCTGGAAATCAATCGCACCGGCCCGATCAGTCCCGACTCCATCAGTTCCGTGTCTTTCTTCAGCACCCGCACATTCGTGCGCGTGAAGCGCTGGGCTTCCGGCAAGGCTGCGTCGCCAATGATTCGGTTCGGCCAGAAATTCACCACTTCCACTTCCAGCGCGTTGGCTCCCGGCTTCACCGCGTCCGTGATGTCCACCCGAAACGGCGGCGCCCAGACAATGCCACAGCTTTTCCCATTCACACGCACTTCGGCCAGCTCGCGAACGCGGCCCAGATCCAGCAGGACGCGCGCGCCGTTCTCCGCGGCCGGCACTTGAATCGTCTTCGTATAAAGGGCCGTGCCTGAGTAATGCCGAATTCCCGGCTCGGTCCGCTCGGTCCAACTCACCAGTTTCGGAAACTCCGCCAACGCCGGACCACCCCAGTGCGGATCGAACTTCACCGTCCACGAACCCCCAACCTCCGCGAGCGGCTTCAACTCCGGGCTGTTGCTCTGGCCGCGCGCGGGATGTTGCGCCGAGGACTCGCGGAACACGACGAACCAAGAACCGCACGGCGCGAACTCCAGCGGCACTGTCGTGCGCCCGTCCCGATTCTCATACGCCGCGGCAAACCAATGTTCGCCAGTCATCGGATTCCAAAGCTCCGGCGCCTTGTCCGCCACTCGAAACGTGCAGACTGCGCTCCCGGCCACATTCGTTCGATTGGCCACAAAATAAATTTCCGCGCCGTCCGCCGTGCGATGAATGAAATCGAGATCCAACGCAGCCGAGCCTGCGCTTGCCGTCCATTCCAGATCCGGTCGCACGCCCTGCCCCAACAGAACTTCCCGGGTCGTCTGGTTGCTCACGATTCGCCCCTTGCCCCAAAGCTCATCCGCGAGACGATTCACTTCGGCATCGGATTGCGCCCAATCTTTCAAGCCGCTTGCCTGATGCGGACGCGGGCCAACCACGGTCGCGCCGGCATCCACCAGTTCCTTGACCTTGCGCAAGACGGGAATCGAAATCACGTCGCGATCGACCAGCGTCAACACGCGATAACTCACGCCGTCGGGCAAAACGATGCGTCCGTTGCGGACCGACGCCCGCGAGATCAAAGCCTCTTCCGTGATGACATCGTAATCAAAGCCAATGCCGACTTTGGCCGGATCGACCGCTTTGCGTTGGGCAAAGTTCGGCACATCATTGCCGTAATAATAGAGCGCGTCGGCGAAAGGCAGGCCTTCCTGCAACAGCGCCTGGCAACGGTTGATGTAAGCAAAGAACGGCGCGGACTTCTCCCACCACGTCACGTTCGGATTGAGATGCGTGCCGGCAAAGTACTGCTGGCCGGGGATTCCCTGCTCCTTTGGCGAACAGACAAACGCGTGCCAGACCAGCAGGTTCAAACCCTCGCAGTTCGCCTTGTCGAAGGACGGTTTGAGATTGTCCCAGAGCGTCTCCTGCCAATGCGGTCCAATTGTAGTGAACCCTTCGGCCATGACGAGTTTACGACCGTAGGTGTGTGCCGCGCTGGCAGGCTGCTTCACGAAAAAGCGGTTGGCATCGCCCACGCGATGCGTCCAGGACCACGCCCAAAATTCGCTCATCGGCGCGTCGTCGAACCCCAGACATTGTTGCGCATCGATCGGCACCGCGTGCGGGCCGCCGGATTCGGGATGAATCAGCAACCCGTGTTTGTGCGCCGCGTCACGGAAAATTCGATAGTGATTGTCGATGGCGAGATCGCCCATGGTACGCCGAAAATCCTGAAGGAAGCGATTGCTCTCCTCGCGGCTGTTCACGATTTTTCCGGCGATCACCGGCAGCCACGGCAGCAGTTCATAACCGCGTCGCTTCTGAAATTCTTCGCTCAAGGTCGGCGTCCAGTTCGCCACGCCGATTTCCCAACTGTCGGTGTGCAAATATTTGAGCGACTTGCCAGCCAGCGGCCCGACCTCGGCGATGAGCGGTTCGACCACGGCATTCCAGTAACGTTGAAACGCGCCGCCATCGTAAGGATCGAGCGCATAACCCGTCCAACCCGCGCTGCTGGTCGAGACGCGGCAGCGGTCATTGAGCGTATAACCGAATCGCAACACGACCCATTTGCCCGGCGGCGCGGCCCAGGTCAGCACGCCATCGGCATTACACTTGGCCGTGAGGTCGAGCATTTCACCGGCTTGCGCGTCGGCTTCGCCAGCGGTTGCGGGATTTTCCTGAAACAGAAACGAGGTGTCCGGCGCCGAGAATGGCTGGATGGATTTGAGCAGGGCTTTCTCTGCCTGGAACTTGAGCGGCAAGCGGGCGTTGAGATTCCCGGGCCACGCAAAATCCGGCCCCGAAACCTCAAACTCAGCAATCTGCACATTGCGTGGATTGGCAGTTGAATCGAAGGCGCCGGTCAGCAGCAATCGAACGACGCGCGCTTCGACGGGCTGGAACTTCACGATTGTCTTGTCGCCTCGGGCAGTGAACGTCCGAACCGTGTGAAAGGACTTTCCATCCAAGGAAACCTGCACTTCGCCCGCACGCGGGCCGTGTCCAGGACGTCCGGTGATGACCACCTCGGACACGGTGACACTCTTCTCGAATGTCGCCGACAGCGACTGTGGCCGAGTCGGCGTGGGTCCCTGCCCCGCTTCCGTGCCGTTCGAAACCCAGAATGTATCCAGCTGGCCATCGGTGGCGTGAGTTGCCGGATGCTGCGGCTGGGCTGAACTGGCACTGAGCTTTGCCGCAATCGACGCGGGTCCAAAATGGTTCTCCTTGTAAGCCAGCACCGCGAGATCACGATAAAATCCGTCCCGGCCTTTGGCGGCTTCCAATTTGCCGACGAACTCCGCGCCGCCTTGGATGCGCTGTTCGGTCCAAACCAGTTTCTTGGGCGCATCCTCGGCTGTGACGGTCGGGCCGCCAAGATTCCAGCCGCTCTGGATATTGAGACTGAGTTCCAATCCGAGACGATCCGCCTCGCGCACCGCGTGTTTGAAAAGCTCGCGCCACTCGGGTGAACCGAATGTGGGCCCGGGCGGCACTTTTGCATTGCCGGCCTGACTGGCTCCATCGGCATCGAAAATCACCGCGCCACCAAAGCCTTTGGCCTGCATCTGCTCCAGATCGCGGGTGATGGCTTCCTTGGTGACATTGCCGTTGAGCCACCACCAATACGCCCGCAGACGCGCATCAATCGGCGGCTGGTTGAAGTCGCGTTCCAGTGGATCCGCTTGAGAACGGTTAGCGAGCAAACAACTCAAGAGGATCAAAACGGTAAGGCACCTCGTGGAAAAAAGTTCAGCAGTCGTTTTATTCATGATTGCTTTCGGCAACGCAAGAGGCGGTTGCGCATCAGCCTGGCTTGAGATTTTACGGATTCACCGCAGCAGGTTCAGCGGGAGCCGGTTTGACCTTCGGCAGCTTCAAGGTTTGAATGCCTTGGAACCACGTCTCGGCCATGCGCTGATAAACGATGTTCGACGGATGATTGATGCCGTTGGCGAACAGTGCGCGGTTGATGTTGGTCGTGCCGGGCACCAGCAGATTGGCATATTGATCCACGGTGGTTACTCGCTTTCCCACGCCGGCAAAATGCGGCACCAGCTTGTTCCGAATGTAATCGTTGTATTTCACGATGCCGACAGAGTACTCGGATCGCGGCGTGATCTGCGCGACGATCAAATGCGCATCCGGAGAACGCCGGACCACAGTCGCAACGATGTTGCTGAAATTTTGTTCCGAAGCGATCGGCTCGGCGGTCGTGCCGGGCCGGATGTCATTGATGCCGGCCATGAGCAGAACGATGTCCGGCGAATAACGCGTGAGCCATCCATCGATGTGCTCCAGCATGAAGGCGGTACGCTTGCCGCCGTAACCTTCGCAATGATCCTGACCGAGCTTGCGCAAGTCCAGGCTCGGCGAATTCGTTGGCACACCGAATCGGCCGTTCCACGGTTCGGGTGAACCTCCCACGAATTGAACAGCCATTCCGCTGTTCGTCAGCCGGGTGTAAAGGCCACTGCGAAAACCGAACTCGTAAGGCACGCTCCAAACCGGGTTGTCCGTGTAACCCACGGAAATGGAATCGCCCACAACGAGAATGCGGTACGGATTTGCTGCGCTCACTGGCAAGGCCAGGAAAGCGCCGAAGAAGAGCAGCAGCCAGCCGCAGCGGAAAGTCCCAACAAAAGGCATGATTTTTTTTGACATACAGAAGCACTGTGCTTGGAACGCTGGCCATTTGTAAGTTGAATCATTAAAAAAGTCTTCGCTGGTCCTCCGGGGCGCGTGCCGGTCACACCCGCGGCAATTGTAAACGGGTTCTCCAGCCAGTTCCACGTCCACGGCACCGGCAACTCGAAAAGCTCAGACAAAACTTGGCTTGGTACGAGAGCCTTAGAAAAACCCTCACGCGCCCAGCGGACGGCCTGATTTTTTTGGCAGTTGATTTCGTTCTGGGAGCAAAAAATCACCTTCGCTGGGCGAAGTTATTTCTACATACTGCCGCAGATGTCTTTCTCAACCACTCCCGAGCCGACGCCGGACGGCTCGATGCGGGTCCGGTTTCGATTTAGGCGATAACTTTGCGAGCAACGCCTGGCCGAACTCCAATGCTCATCGACTCACAAATCAAAGCCGCTCAAGGCGCACTGAACAAATAGAACCGCTGGAGAAAGTTCGTGGCGGTGTTGTCGATGATTGTGAACGGTGTTTCCGTGACGGTGCCGTTGGTCAACAGGGTCCAGGTGTTCGTGACCGGAGCCAGTGCGGCATTGGTGCTGGCCCACAGCCGATAGGTCGTGCCGAGTTCAGCCGTCGCGGTCAACGAGACGTTTCCATCGGGAAGGAATCCCACCGCGCCGGGCGCGAAGTTTGGCGCGGCAACGGGCGAGACGGACGCCACGGCAATCCGGCCATCCAGCGCGAGTGTGTTCGTGAAGGTGTAGCCAGCGGGATAGATGATATACGCAAATTCGCCCGCGTAATTGGTGGCCGCAAACAGTTGGAAGGAGTCGCCCGGCTGCAACGGGTTGCTGCCGACATTGGTCACAATCAACGTCCCGCCGTAGGTGGTCGTCCGGATGCCCGCGATCAGGTCGTTGGTCAGCAGGACACCATTGCGGCCGATCTCCATCAATGCCGTGCCTTGCAGCGTCAAATTATTGCTGACGGTGAGCGTGCCCGGTGAGGTGCCGGGTGCCAGAGTGCCGGGTGCGCGGATGATGACCGAACCGGCAATCGTGCCTTGACCGGCGAGCGTTCCGCCCTCGACGGCAATGACGTTGGCCGAAGAAGTCAGGATGCCGTTGACCACCAATGTGCCATCGCTGACGGTCATGGGTCCGTTCAGGGAACTGTTACCGGAGAGAGTCCAGACGCCGGTGCCCAACTTGATCAGCCCGCCGTTGGTGCTGATTGATCCCTGCACCTCGCCGTCGGCCGCGCCTTGCAACACCGTGAAACGCGGAGCCGAGGCGGTGACGTTGATTCCCTTGGTCAATACCAGGCGGCCGCTGTCCGACTGGAGCGAGAGGACATTGCCGCCCGTGCCAAACAGCAGATCGGTCGGCGGGTTAAGAATGTTCGTGCCGCTGAGATTGAGGAAATGGGCCGCCACGTTGTTGGCGCTGTTCCGCTTGAAGAACGCCAGCTGGTTGGTCACCGTAATGCCCCCGGTCAGCTCAAGTCGGCAGGTATCCGCCTGCGCAGTGCCGACAGTAATGGTGCCGATGCCAAGCGCGCCGGTTTGACTGGCCCGCACGATGGCGTCGCCGTTGATAGTGGTATCGCCGCTGGCGTTCACGCCATTGAGCACCAGGGTGCCGCCCCTGACGATCATCCTCCCGGTGAAACTGTTGCCGGTGTTGAGGGTCACCGTGCCGCCACTGGTTTTGACGAGGTCCATGTTGCCGGCGATTTTGCCCGTCCCGCTGAGCGTGTAGGCGGTGGTGTTCGAAAAAACCACTCCGCTGGGCGTGACTGTACTGTTCAGCGAGATCGAAGGGTTGGCCGTCAGTGTGTCGTCGAACAGCACCGCATCGCCTGGATTGCCGTCCACATAAGTCGTGGAGCTGCCCGTGGCGACGGATTTCCAGTTCAGTGTGCTGGTGTTCCAGATCGGACTGGCCACGCCGCTCCACTTCGTCGAGGCCGGCGGCCCGTCGGGGAAATACAGATCGATGATATTCTGCAGAGCCGCGATTGAGGCATACCCAATGTCCGGCGTGAAATCGGTAAACATGGCCTTGTACCAATCCGCGTCATTGGCGGGCAGCGAACTGTCGATGGCCCAGTAATGGTTTTTGAAAGCCGCCAGGGTGAGCGGCACGATGCTCTGGTAATACTTGAGCCGTTTGTAAATCACCAGGGAAGGCTTCAGCCCGGCGTTCTGGATGGATGTTTTCAGGGTGGCGGCATTGGCCGGTTGAACGCCCCACATGTGGAACAGCGGCCGCAGATCCGCACCCGCCGCCTTGGACATGCGCAGTATCCGGCTGTCCGTGGGATCCGAGTTTTCCGGGTAATCAATCCCGTTCTCATAATCCACGTGCACCGAATGCCAGAAATTGCTCAGCGCGCCCCAGCCGAACAGGTACGCAATCTCCGTGTATTTGCCATGACCCCGGTGTTGATACGCCATGTCCGTGCTGTCCATCGGCTGGCCCGCGCGGAATTTGTCCACCATGATCCAGGACAGCGCCGCCTGATCGAGGGTGATGGAACCGTTGGCCGCGCCGATGGATCGCCCATGCGCCGTCCCGAGCGCCAGTCCGAACTTCCGATTCTGCACCGCCACATACAGCAGGTTGACGGCAGATTCCACTTCACCCGTGAACTTGGTGAACGACGAGCCATGGCCAAGTTCGTGCAGGGTCGTCCAGTCGGAGTTCTGCGGCCCGGTCAGGAAGTAAATGTTTTTGTTTCCACCGGCCAGCGTGTTGGGATTGTAGGGATCGTTCGACTGTGGATATCCGGGTGCGTTGGCCGTACCGCGATAGAGTACGTCGGGCTGGATATACAAAACAGTCTTGGATCGAACCTCCGGCAAACCGAACAGGTCCGAAACTGCGTCCATTGCCTTGTCCCAGTCCTGCATCACTCCGACTGCGTTGGTGAAGTTATAAATCCAGTCGCGCGGCACCTGCATCATGAATTTGTCCGATTCAAAATCCGCCCACATGCCCGGATTGGTCCGCTCGGTGAGCCACTCCGCCGCTGTTGTCTTGTGAAAACTAGTGGCGGAGAAAAACGGCGAGCGCACCACGTTGGTGATTCCCACCGTCACAATGCCATTGGTGATCTTGTAAGGCACTTCGATGTAAATGCCGCCGCCAAGTGGATTGGCGATCCGCGTGGTTGTGCTGGTGATCGGATAAACAATCGACACCCGATCCAAGCGCTTCAAGGTGGTCTTGGACGAAAAATCCCAATAATGCGCTCCGACCCGCACGGAATAACCTTTGTTGACCAGTGCCGGCGGGACCGTGACATAGGCGATGTTGCCGGGCGGAAGATAACATCCCGTCGGACGGCGCGCGGCGTAATCGTAATACATCACCGGCGCGCCCCACGCCTCCGGCTGAGTTGCATTGATCAGCGCGGAATAACCGGTGTTCGTGTTGGCCGGCGGCGTCACCGCTCCCGGAAAATAAGTGGACGTGGCGAACTTCGCATTGTTCAGCAGGCTGAAATAGCTCACCAGATTCGCCGCCTTGTAGGAATAATCGATCATGCCCTGTTCCAGATCGAACAGCGCCTGCTCCAGCTCGTAGCCCGCGGCATTGCGCGTGAAGCCGTTCCTCGTATCCGTCGTGGTGAACAGCGCGCCCATTGTCGTGTCGTAGGTATTCACCAGATCGAAAGCTGCGGCGAGGGCGACATCATTGGTCCCGACCTGTTTGATTTTCGCCTGAATATCATTTCCATACGCCACAATCTGCGACGCCGTGAGCGGCGCCACGCCGGTGATGTGATTTTTCAGTGCCGCGATGGAATTTGTAATCGTCTGTGCCGGCGCCGAACTTACGCCCAGCAACAGAGCCATCCACATAAACCACTTCACCAAGGGAAACGCGTTCTTGAGGCCATGGGAGTGAGATCGTCCGGTTTGTGGCAGTGATGAATTCATGTCAGCGTTTTCGATTTTATGCATTTCCGATTCGTAAGGCTTCGGTCAAATCGCCAAGGCAACCCTTTAAAAAGAGTTCTGGCTGAGCTAAGATCATACCCCGGTTTGGACTCAGGCCAATCCCCATATACTGGGGATAATCGCCTCACCCGAAAAGCGCGGCGGCGCCTCACCCGAGGCGCCGCCTGACCTGACGACACTTGCGTGAGACATCTTCAAACCCTCACGGCTTGTGCAGCCGATAGAACACATTGGTCAGGGAACCATCGATCGAGTAGCTCAGGTTGGTGACCGTCTCCGAACCGGCGATGTCGAACCAAAAGTTCGTGTCAGCCAGCGCGACTGAGTTGGATTGCGCGAACCAGCCCAGATGCGACGCCGGCCAGCTCAGCGAGAGCGTACCGCCACTGACACTGAACGTGATGTTGGTCGGCGTCTGCGCGATGCCGGTGATCACCGAGAGCGTGCCGCTGGCGGAATCCCAGTTCCACGCCAGGCCACCCGAAAGCGCCGGCAGATTGGTCGCCGAGAACGCCCCGGTTTTCGAAGCGGCGCTGAACAACTGGAACGTCTGGCCGTTGGTCAGGACGCCGGAAACATTGGTCACCTGCAACGTGCCGCCGTAAGTCAAAGACGTGACACCCTGCATGAGATCACTGCTGTTGCTGTCGGCGTTCAACTCGATCGCAGTCGTGCTGGCGGCATCCAACGTGAGCGTGTTGTTGATGGTCAGAACGCCGAGCCCGTTTCCTGGCGCGAGTGTCGCACCCGCGTTGACCGCCACGGGACCCGCAATTGTGCCGTTGCCGGAGAGCGTGCCGCCCGCGACAGTCACCGCATTGGCCGAGGAGAGCAGAGTCCCGTTC
>JBQCEJ010000181.1:0-4875 GCA_051960355.1 Verrucomicrobiota bacterium
GAGCAGCCTTCCAATTTCCTCATTCGTTAGCGCTTTCGGCAAACGCTTCCAGCGACGCGGCAGCGAAAGGTTTTCAGCGATATTGGACGGAAGCAACTTTTCGGTTTCGGCGAATCGATAAAAAGCCCGGAGCGCGGCAATTTCCAGGTAAACGCTTTCGCTGCTGAGGCGTTGGGTGGATTCCTGCGGCGCATCGACCAGCGGGCGCTCTCGTTCCTCTTTGAGAAACGCCATGAGATGCTTCAGCTCGACTTGATTCCAGTTGTCGAGACTTTGATGTGTGGCCCACGCAGTGAATTTCCCCAGCAGGCCCGCATAGGTTTTGGCCGTGTTCTCCGATTGCCCGCGTTCGTGGCGCAGGTATTGGAGAAAATCTTCGACCAACGCGTTCATCAAAGTTTCTGGCCAGTCAACCGCTCGTAAGCTTCCAAATATTTCGCGGAGGTCTTGGCCACTACTTCGTCCGGCAAAACCGGCCCGGGCGGCGTCTTGTCCCAATCGAGCGTTTCCAGATAATCGCGAACGATTTGCTTGTCGAAGCTCGGCTGGCCTTGGCCGGGCGTGTATTGATCGGCGGGCCAGAAGCGCGAGGAATCAGGCGTCAACACTTCATCGATCAGGATCAACTTGCCTTCGAACAGGCCGAATTCGAACTTCGTGTCGGCAATGATGATGCCGCGTTCGCGGGCGTAATCGCGGCCGGCTTTGTAAATCTTCAGGCTCAGGTCGCGCGCCTGCGTGGCGAGTTCCGTGCCGACAATTTTGCAGGCTTCTTCAAAGGAAATGTTTTCGTCGTGCCCGGCTTCCGCCTTGGTGGACGGCGTGAAAATGGGTTCTGGCAATTCAGCGGATTCAGTCAGGCCGGCGGGCAATTTGATTCCGCAGACAGTCTGGGATTTTTTGTATTCCTTCCAACCAGAACCGGAGAGATAGCCGCGCACAATGCATTCGATGGCCAGCGGTTTGGCTTTTTTCACGATCATGCTGCGGCGGGCGAGTTTGTCGGCGAACGGCTGGAGATTGGCAGGCAACGGATCGTTCGCTTTGGCCAGCAGATGATTCGGCACGAGTGCGGCGAATTTCTCGAACCAGAAATGCGAAATCTGCGTCAGCACTTCGCCTTTGCGCGGAATGCCATTCGGCATGATCACGTCAAACGCCGAGAGGCGATCGCTGGCGACGAGCAGGAAGCGGTCGCCCAAGTCAAAAATTTCGCGGACCTTGCCGCTCTTGATTTTTTTGATTCCGGGCAAATCGAGTTGGAGCACTGTATTGTTTGGCATGGCCGGGAATATACGTTTCCGCCTTCCGGTGCCAAGGGGAAATCCCAAACGGCCATTTCCAACGCCAATCTGCCCCTCGACTCGCCCGTTTTCCTTTGCTAGTTTTCGCCGCGTGAATTTCCTTGTAACCGGCGGCGCGGGCTTCATCGGATCGCATGTGTGCGAACGCTTGCTGCTGTCCGGCCACGCGGTCTGGGCATTCGACGATCTTAACGATTTTTACGATCCGCAACTCAAGCGCGGGAACATTCGTGCGCTGCAGGCGTTGGCGAAACCGTTTGAGTTCATCCAAGGCGATCTGACGGATCGGGCGGCGGTGGATGAACTTTTTGCCGAGGTAAAGTTCGATCAGGTGATTCATCTCGCGGCCCGCGCGGGTGTGCGGCCGAGCCTGGAAAAACCGGCGCTTTACCAGCGCGTCAATGTCGAGGGCACAGTGAATATTCTCGAAGCCGCGCGGCTGCGAAAGGTCAATAAACTCACGCTCGCCTCGTCGTCATCCGTTTACGGCATCAATTCCAAAGTGCCGTTCGCCGAGACCGATCCCATCGTTGCTGCGATTTCCCCTTACGCCGCCAGCAAACTGGCGTGTGAAGCGCTCGGGCACGTTTATCACCACACCTACGGCCTCGACATCGCGATGCTCCGGTTTTTCACGGTTTACGGGCCTCGACAGCGGCCTGATCTGGCGATTCATAAGTTCACCCGGCTGATCGACGCCGGGAAATCGATCCCGGTTTACGGCGACGGTTCGGCGGCGCGCGACCACACGCACGTCAGCGACATCCTCGACGGAGTCATCGCCTGCACGCAGCAGGAATTCGGCTTTGAGATTTTCAACCTGGGCGAATCGCAGACGGTCACCTTAAGCCGCCTGATTGAGTTGATTGAAAGCGCGCTCGGCAAGCCTGCGATTATTGATCGTCAGCCATTGCAACCGGGCGACGTGCCGATTACCTTTGCCGATATTTCCAAAGCTCGCCGCCGACTCGGATACAATCCCCGGGTCAAAGTCGAGCAAGGCATTCCGTTGTTTGTGGAATGGTTCAAAAAAGCCAGCGTCTAATTATGTCAAATCTACCAACATTTGCCCGCCCGACCTTTGAGCAAGCTCTGGTGGATTGGAAAAAGCTGCTCGGCGAGCGGCACTTTCCGACCGATCTGATCTGGATTTTCGACGAGAACCTTGTGTTCGAGAAAGACTCCGGCGCGAGCGGGTTCAAGCTGGGATTTCAGACGCAGTTGACGCCGCCGCCGGCGGACGCCGATCGGGTGGCTTTCAATTATTTCTGCGAGTTCGAAGCGCGCCTGGTGTTTTACCGGATCGGTTCGGCACACGGAAAATCTGTGTGCCTGATGCTGTGCGATCCGTGGTTTGAGCCCAAGCGCGAGTCGGAAGGGTTTGTTCGCCACGACGAATGGCTTGTGTCGTTTCATCCCGGAGAAGCGGCGGAACTGGAGGAGATCACGGACGAAGCACGCTGGAAGCAGCGCATCCTGCGCGATCGGCCGCTCCACGATCTGGATTTTTCCATGACACTTCGATCTGTTCACGAGTTGCTGGCGCATGGCCGCGTGCTGACGGCCTACGAACATTACGCGCTGAGATTTCTTCACGGCTGGAGCCGCTTCATCGGTCACGACAAATGAGCCTGACACGGCATTGCTGGAAGTGCGGCACGGAATACAAATTGTCCGGATCGCCGGGACGCTCGGAAACGTGCGAGCGCTGCGGCGCGGATTTGAAAGTTTGTTTGAACTGCGTGAGTTACGATCCGCGCGCGGCGTATCAATGCCGCGATCGCCGCGCGGAAGCGGTGGACGACAAGCGTGCCGCCAACTTCTGCGAGTACTTCGAAATGGCCCGCCGCGAATATGCCCCGAAAACCGACGCCTTCGGCTTGTCGCGTGAAGGCAAGGCGCGCGAAGATTTGAAAAAGCTGCTGGGTGATTAAAACGCTCCGGCGGCGTTCACCGGGCCGGAGCCGTTTCGTTCAACTTCCCAAGACCGCGGCATACGCGCCGTCCACGCCATCCACCCAAGGCAGCAAGGCGCGTTGATATTCCAAAGTGAACTTGGGCTGCGCTTTCAGGAACTGCTCGATCAGTTCCGCGTTTTCCTCTGGTTCCAAGCTGCAGGTGCTGTAAACCAACGTGCCGCCCGGTTTCAAGAGTTCCGCGGCGCGCCGCAGCAGATCCAGTTGCGTGCTGCGCAATCGTTCTAACTCTTCCGGGCGAATTCTCCAGCGTAGATCCACGCGACGGCGCATCACGCCCGTGTTGGAGCAGGGAGCATCCACGAGAATGCGGTCAAAACGCGTGCCGTCGGAAAGGAATGAGTTGCCGAGCGACGTCTGAACGCAACTGACGCCGAGGCGAACGCAGTTTTCCTGAATCAACCGCAAGCGATCCGCCGCGATGTCGTGCGCTATGACTTTGCCTTTGTTCTCCATCATCTGAGCGATGAAAGTGGTTTTTCCGCCCGGCGCCGCGCAGAGATCGAGAACGGTTTCGCCGGGTTGCGGATCCAGTTCGCTCACCGCCATCAGTGTGCTGGGATCTTGCACGTAAAAAAGGCCCAGTTGAAAGCTGGCCAGCTTGGTGAGCGGTGGATGCGACTTGAACTCGAACATCAGGTTGTCATCCAACCAGTCGCGGCGCACAAAATTGTAGCTGATTTCCTCGTCACGCCATTGGGCGAGGACATCACCGGCGTCATTGAACTTACGATCGACAAACGGCCGGCGCACGGCGGCGGGACTCTGGGTGTGAGCCGAGGTTTGTTTGTTGAAAGCGAGGGAATTGAGCCTCGCGAAGGTTTTGGGCGGGGTGTTGTTCCACTCCATCAACTGCGCCGTTTTCTCGGAGCCCCACCGTTGTTGCCAACGGGCGACGAGCCATTCTGGATGCGAATAGCCGAGGTGCGGCTGAGTTGTCTTCAGTTCGTTCAGCAGTTGTTTGGTCGCATCGAACTCGCGCAGGTAACCGCGCAGGATGGCATTCACAAAGCCTGCTTCGGGACCAAACCCGTCGCGCTTGGATTGCTCCACGGTTTCGTTAACGGCCGCGTGGCTGGGAATGCGATCCAGCCAGAAAATCTGGTACAATCCGAGCCGCAGCAGATTCTGCAGCGCTGATTTTTGAGTGCGCCCGGGAGTCTTCTGCGCGATCAGCCAATCCAGCGTGGCCTGCCAGCGTGCGACGCCATAGACGAGTTCCTGACAGAGCCCCCGGTCCGGCGCGCTTAAACGCACTTGTGCCAGCGACTGCTCGAGCAGATTTTCGACATAATCGTCACCGTTCGACCAGCGCTGGAGCACCAGTCCCGCAATTTCTCTTGGTTTTTGATCGTTCAACACCTTTAATATCGTTAGTTCGCTTCGAGGAAGCGAGCGATACCTGATCTTTATGCGAGAAGAATTTGAAAAACTGGCTGCGGCCGGGAAAATAGAGGGACGCCAGGTCGAACCCCTGGTTCAGTTGACCACCAGCGGCTTCTGCATGCACCGGAGTTGGGGCTTTGGGCGAATCACCACCGTGGACACGGTTTTCGCGCGCTTCACGATCGATTTTCCAAACAAGGCCGGGCACA
>JBQCEJ010000182.1:0-12540 GCA_051960355.1 Verrucomicrobiota bacterium
ACGAACCGACCAACCATCTCGATCTCGAATCGCTGATCTGGTTTCAGGAATATCTGCAAGGTTATCCCGGCGCGATCCTGGTCATTTCCCACGATCGTGAATTTCTGAACAGCCTGGTCGGGAGCATCGTGGAAATCCGGATGAGCAAGCTCATGCGATATCGCGGCAACTACGATGAATTTCTGGTTCAACGTGAAGCCGCCGAAGCGCAACTGCTCGCCGCGTATAAAAATCAGCAGCGTGAAATCGCTTCCTTGCAGGATTTCGCCCGTCGTTTCGGTGCCAAGGCTTCCAAAGCGTCACAGGCGCAAAGCAAATTAAAGCAGATCGACCGCATGGAGAAGATCGAAGCGCCGACGAGCGAGGCGCGCAAGGTCAGCTTCACCTTTCCGCAGCCACAACGCAGCGGCTTGAAAGCGATCACGCTGAAGAACATCCATTTCGCTTACGGCCAAAACGTCGTTTACAGCGGCATAGATTTCGAAGCCGAACGCGGACAGCGAACGGTTCTGGTCGGGCCCAACGGCGCGGGCAAATCCACGTTGCTGAAGATCCTCGGCGGCGCACTCGAACCAGGAGCCGGCACACGCGAACTCGGTCACAACGCCAAGGCCGGTTACTACTCGCAGTATCGCGTGGACATGCTCGACATGAGCCGCAGCGTGTTGGATGAGGCACTGGATACGCCGTCGCGCGTCACGGAACAATTCGTTCGCACGTTGCTCGGCAGTTTCCTGTTTGTGGGCGACGACGTTTTCAAAAAGGTCAGCGTGCTGAGCGGTGGTGAAAAAAGCCGGCTCGCGCTGGTAAAGCTGCTGCTCGATCCACCCAATCTCTTGCTCATGGACGAGCCGACGACACACTTGGACATGAACAGCATCGATGCGCTGCTGTACGCGCTCGATCAGTTCGAAGGCACGCTGATTTTCATCAGCCACGATGTTTATTTCATCCGCGCGCTGGCCAATCACGTGGTGCATGTGAATGCCGGCCAATTGACGCATTATCCCGGCGGTTACCAGTATTACCTCGATAAAACCAAAGCCGTTTCCGCCCGGCACGCTTTGACCGCCGGCGCGAAAGCTCAGGCGACGCCACAAAAATCGGCGCCCAAAACCGGAGCGGATCGCAAGGAACAAAAGCGCCTGGAAGCCCAGCAGCGTCAGGCCCGTTCCGGTGCGCGCAAAGAGCAGCAGCAAGTCGTTCATCGCCTGGAAAAGCAGATCCAGGAACTGGAACAGAAGCAGACGGAACTCACCGCTGAACTGGAAAGCCCGGCAACTTACGAGAAACCCGGCCGGGCGGCGCAGATCAACCGGGAACTGGTTGAAGTGCAAAACCGACTGGCGGAGTTAAATCCCGAGTGGGAAAAGCAAGCGGCGCGCCTGGCCGAAGCGGATACCGCCAACGCGTAAATTAAACTTCCGCCAAACGGTTTCCGACACCCACTCGCGGAGCAATGCTCCGCGCTCCAGATGCATCGCTCCGCCTCAGTGAATTGACTCGGCAGCCACTGCCGTCACCATTACCGGCCCCAGCAATCCGGAATCGGTCAGCGGCCAGTTCGAAGCATCAAACGGCTTGTAATCGAGGTTCACGAAATTGATGTCGTAGAAGTTTTTCCAGGCCACACCGCGACGATCCAGATCGCGAATGCGGTTGGCCGAGACATTGGTCACTTCAATTTCCAGCAGATTGTCTTTCGTTTGCAGTTTTTCAGCTTTCACTCGAAACGGCGGCGTGATCAGCGTTCCCAAATCGTGGCCGTTGAGCCGGACGCGAGCGCTCTGACACACGGTTCCCAGATCCAGCCAGACCGCATTCCAACTCGGCACAGGCGCGTCAAATCGGAGGGTGTAAAGCGCGGTGCCGGCGAAGCGTTGTGCGTTGGTGTCGCCGAGCCGAGTCCACGACTGAAGGCGCGTGGTTTCAAACGGCGCCGGGAGCTCCGGACCACCTTGGAGGAATTTCACCTGCCAGGTTCCTTGCAATGCAATCGGCCCGGCACTGGGCACGAGATAATTCCAATCCCGCCCGCTGGCTTCACGGCTGGGTGATACTTTCAGAATGACCGACTCCCCGGGCGCAAGTTGCACATAGACTTCGGCCGATTCCGCGCTGGTTGCCCGCGAGTGGGCGATGCCGGTTCGCCCGGTCAGCGGATCCATGAGCGTGACGGATCGGGCTTCGCTTGCGATCGGCAGCCAGCCTTCGAAGCGTGAATCGCCGCGATTCGCGATGAAATAAAAGCGTCCGTCCTTCACCGCCCGGCGAATGCACATCAATCCGGGCTGATCAAAGAGCGATTCGCGAGGCGTGAGGGTCGAATCCAGCAGCGTCGCCAGCGAGCCGGAAAGGATTTTGCCGGAGCGACGTTGCAAGCTCTCGGCGCTGGTAATCAACTTTTTGTAATCCGCCCGGCGTTGGTCCAGATGCCCCCATCCCGGCACGTCTTTGGGCAATTGATCTTCGAACAGAACCGTCGCGCCCGCTCTGGCCAAGGCGACCAGCTTGCTCAAGGTTTCTAGCGGCATGAGTTCACACTTGGGCACGACAATGACTTGATACTTTCCGCCGGGCAGACTGACCCTTCCTTTGGAAACCTTCGCCTGGGCGAGTTGCCGGTCGGACACGTAATCGAACTGATAGCCGCGCGACCACAGCCACTGCGCGGCTTTGCCGATTGATTGACCCTCAAACCATTCGCGCGCATGGACGGTGAAGGGTTGCACCAAGCCGCTCGGACTGTTCCAGCGATCGTAAATCGGCCAGTAAACCAGCACATCGTTGTCTGGTTGGCCGGATTGCAGCACGGATTGGCACCGAGCCGCATAGGCGTTGAGCGCCGGCACATCGCGCCAGACGGAGTTGCGCGGGTTCATTTCATACGAAGCGTAGAAGAGCCAACCCGGCCAGGCGGCTTCATCAGGCGAATAGCAAGTGCCGTGATAAAACACGTGGTTCACGCCCGAGAGAAACAGGTCGTCGAGCAGAAATTTCATGTCGGCAAGCTTCTCGGTGAAATGTTCTTCCAACCACGTGCCGGTTTCGCTGCTGACCAGCGGTTTGCCAGTCGTGTGAGCGGCAGACGAGGCGAACTTCGAGATCAGTTTGTTACGATCGGTGTGAAACATTTCGGTTTCGGGCACATCCGCCGCGGCATAAAGATCCAACAGATTGCCCGGCGAACCGTGCGCCTGATCGCGAGTGATGAAGCCCTGTTTGTGCGACCAGTTCACCCAAAGCGGGAGCGTGACCTCGCTCATCAATTCCGAAATGGTTTCGCGATAATCGCTCTTCACCCGCGCTGCACGATTATCCGCCTGATTGCCAAACAGCGCTGGCAATTCCTCCTGCAAGCGATAACCCCGCCGCTTTTCGAACTGCGCAAAAAAATCCGGAGCCCAATTGGATTGATACTCGTATGAATCGTGATACTGAGCGCGCGGTTTCGGTCCGGAATAATTGGCGAACGCCGCGTCGAAGGAACGCAGATAGTGGGTCATCGCCTCGGGGTAAAACAGATTCAGCATCCAACCTTCACCGCCCGGCCCGGAACGCTTCACTTTCTGACCGGAAGGTTTTTGCGAAATGGCGAAGACGCGCCACGCTCCGCCCTGGGCTGTCCAATCAACAGAACCGTCGGGTTTGAGCTGAGGCAAAAGGTCTTCCTTCCGTCCACCCGGACCAAAAGCCATCAGGGCTTGAGTGCTCCTGGGATTGAAGGTTCCCGGCAACTTCTCTCCCGCAGCTACCGGCACCTGCTGCGCAATGACGCTCGCATTGGCTTCATCGTCGGTCACGTTCGGTCCGCCGAAGCACCAACCGCTGCCGGTTGTCATGTCCACGCCGAGATCCAGGCGATTGGCTTCGCTTACCGTGTAACGCAGCATTTCGAGCCAGCGGGGACTGAGATAGCTGATGAAGTTTGTCTCCCAACCTTTCGCGCCGTAGATCGGCACGATCTGAACGCCGCCCATGCCGGCAGCGTGATAACGGCTCAATTCCCTGGTGATGTTGTTCGTGTCCACCGCGCTGCCCATCCACCACCAATACGCCCAAGGCCGCTGCGTCCGCGAGATCGCGGGCCAGGAGGAATCCGTGTCCGCGGCCCAGGCCGTGGGTTGAATGGCAGCAAGGACGAAAGCCATCAGCAGATTGGAGGAATGGAGCAGATTGGAGAACGTGCGGTTTTTGAACATGGCTCAGATCAGATTTTCGGCGCTTTTTGCGATGCTCCGTTCTGCCTTTGGCCCGGCGGCTTGGCAAGTTGTTTCTGCCCAACCGGGAATTTGCCCGAAAAACCTCTGGCCGAAGCAAAAAAATTCTTGTGCACATCCGCAGTAATGCGGACTTTAAGTGTCAGTTCGCTCGGGCGTTGGCAAAGCCCACAACGCCAGCAACTTTAGAACTGTGGCATTATGATTACTCGCCTCCACCGCGCAGAAATCGAACTGAAGAAACTTCGTTCTTCATCGCCGTTGCTTCTCACCCGCATCGCTGTCGCCCTGCTCGAGAAAGCCATCGCGCATATTCCCATCGGATATCAAGACGCGACTGGTTTTCATTACGGCGTGGAACCGGAACCGCTCTTTCGCTGGCGCCGAACCGGTCCGGCCTACTGAACGACTCCTGGCGAAGCCTTCGCCCAGTCGCCCGGCTGTCATTGTTTCCAAGCTCGTCGGTCGCGTCGTGACCTTGTTCATTGCTCCTCTGATTATTTCCATTCTCCCAATCCTGTCCGCACTGGACTGGCAACCTTTTCGGCGAAGTGTTAAAGAACCTAAGTCATGGAACTGCGAGCGTTTGCCGAGCAGGTTTTGTTTGCGACGTCGCTGGAGGAAAAACTCCGGTGTCCCGAAGGCATTACCGATGAGCGACCCGGACCGGCGTTAATGACGCCTGAGACACCGGGACGGCCGGTCGAGTTGCGCTTCAAACCGCAGGTTTCCGGCAAGGCGGAATTTCCCGGGCTGCACCAATTGGAACAGCAACGTGAACGCGGGCGCTTGCTCCACTTTTTTGCCCATCACGAACTGCTCGCGACGGAGTTGATGGCGCTCGTGATCTTGCGCTTTCCCGATGCGCCCGCCGCGTTCCGCAAAGGTGTTTTGCAAACGCTCAAGGACGAACAGGAGCACACACGCCTCTACATTGAGCGGATGAAAGACTGTGGCATTCAGTTTGGCGAGTTGCCGGTCAGCGGTTACTTCTGGCGCTCGGTTTCGACGATGGAAAACCCGATGGATTACGTTTCCAGCCTTTGCCTCACGTTCGAGCAGGCGAATCTCGATTTCGCGCGGCACTTCGCCAGGGGCTTTGCGCAAGTCGGAGACGCGAGCACAGCCAAACTGCTGGAGAAAATTTATCGCGACGAAATCGGCCACGTGGCTTACGGCTTGAAGTGGTTTCGTCGCTGGAAAAATCCCAACGAAAGCGATTGGGACGCATTCTGCCGCCAGCTCAAATTCCCGCTCTCGCCGCAACGCGCCAAAGGTTTTTCGCTCAATGTGGAAGGCCGCCGCGCCGCCGGACTCGATGCCACGTTCATTGCCGAGCTGAACGTTTATTCGCAGTCGAAAGGCCGCACGCCAAGCGTCTTTGTCTTCAATCCCTTTGCCGAAGCGCGCATCGCCCACGGGAAAACTTTCAATCCCACCAAACATCAGGCGCAGCTCGCGCGGGATCTCGGCAACCTGCCGCAATTCCTCTGTCGCGAAGACGACATCGTGCTCGTCGAAAAACGGCCGTCGGTGGAATTTCTGAGCTCAATCAAACAAGCGGGTTTTGCACTGCCGGAGTTTGTTGAAACGAGCGGTCTGCGCTCGGATCCCAAAGCCCTGGCGGATCGAAAACTCGGACGCCTGCGACCCTGGGCGTGGGGACCGGACAGTGCGCAACTGCTCGCGCCATTGTTCCCGAATGTCACCGCTGAAAAACGCACCGCCGCACAACGCTTTAACAACACCATTGCCCAGCTTTACTCGAAAGCCTGGAGCGCAGAATTCCTGCGAAACCTCCTGACTGACAGCGATCGCGGCGAAGCTGTGTCCGGTTCCGCGATTCCCAGTCGCCAATCTCCAATGCCCCAGGACTGGCTGTGCACGCTTGATGAAGTGGGCTGCGCGGTCCGCACGCTGGACGCCGCGCTCGACGCGATTTCCGCGATCCGCGCGCGCGGCCATGGCCGGATCATCGTCAAAGAAGCCCTCGGCCTGGCGGGCAGCAACGCGATGCGGTTGTTCGAACCGGAACTGCTTGAAACACACCGCCGCTGGATGACCAATGCGCTGTCGAACGGCCGAGAACTCGTTGTGGAACCTTGGCTGGAACGCGCGCTGGACTTTTCGATTCAACTGAAGATGACCGTTGAAGGCTTGAAACTCTGCGGCTACACCGGCTTGGTAAACGACGCGAAAGGCCAGTTTCAGGCGAACTGGGCGGAGTCGCATCATCACAAACGCATTCCCAGCGGAGTCGTGGCGCTCTTCCCGGAAACGCCGGACATTTCCAGCCGTTTGCTGCAGCTTTACGCCGGGATTTTTCACCAGCTCGAAGCGGCTTTGCGCCAGGCGGATTATCTCGGGCCGATAGGCATCGACGCCTTCGTCTATCGCGCGGCGGACGGCAAATGCCGGCTGAAGCCGATCGTGGAAATCAACCCACGCTACACGATGGGCCGATTGACGGTCGAACTCATGAAGCAAACGTGTCCTGGCAGCGCGGGGTTGTTTCGTATCGTGAATCGTCCCGCCCTCAAGGCCAGTGGCGTCCCGGATTTCGCCCGTTACGCGGAGTGGTTGAAAGAGAGGTTTCCCGTGCAACTCGAAGGCGAGCCGGTTTCGAGAATCCGTGAAGGCGCGGTTTGCCTGAACGATCCTGCCGTCGCCGAAAGCTTCCTCGCCGTTTTCCAAGTGAGCCGCACACTGGCCACGCTGATCGGCTGAACCGAAAAGTGATTCCGCGGGCCTGCGTTCCCGATTTCCGAATAAGCCTGAGCCGGAACGATGCAGTTGGAACGAGTGTTCCAAATACGAACCCGGCGAAGACAAAGCGGGCGCGGCATTTATGCCGCTTCCGGGTTAGTCACAGTTGGGGCTCGAGAACGACTGCGTCAAATCACGTTGAAGCGACCTGAAGGCCGCGCGCCGGCGGCACGAGATTCGAATTCAACTGCATGGTTCCACCTAAGCCACTTTCACTTTGATCTTGTGACCTTTGATCTCGGTGCGGTTCAACTTCGCGATGATGCTGTTGGCGTGTTCGGCTGAAACGTCCATGAACAGATGGCGTTCGCGGACATCCACCGTGCCGACCACTTTGCCTGGCAAACCGGTCTGTCCGGCCACCACATTCACCACGTCGATCGGAGCAACACCCATTTCTTCGCCCACGTTCATCCAAAGCCGCGTTTGATCCGCAGGCGTCGCACGGCTCGGTTTGGGTTTCTTGGGACCGCTTTTCGCTTCCACCGGCTTGCGATTCGGAGAAGCCACGGAGGCAAGAATCTCGGCGTCGGAATAGGTTTTGGGCGCTTTGGCTTCCGTCGCAGGCTTCGCGGCCGGCGCGCCAGCGGCTGGTTTGACAGCAGCCTCGACTGGCGCGGGCTTCGCTGGAGCACGAACGATCGCCGCGGAGTTCACGGCGGAAATTTCTTTGTGACGCGCGGGCTCGGAAGCGCCGCGGGCAGGCCGTTGCTCATTTTGAAAAGGCCGATTGGAGCTCGGCATCATCGGCCGTTCCGTCCGACGAAACTGCCGGTCCTGCGGAGTCGGATAACGTTCCTCGCGTCGGTCATCCCGCCGATCCGAGAAGCGTGCGGGCCGTTCCGAGCGTTCGTCCCGGCGATCACCGCCGCGGGTTTCGCGATACAACGGGCGGTCGCCTTGCGGGCGTTCGTACTCTTCCTGACGCGCCGCTTTGGCGGGCGCGGCCTCTCCGCTTTGCAGGAGGTGAATCAATGCCGAGGCGATGTCGGTCGAGGCGAATCCTTCTTCCAGGAGCACTTCCACCAGATGATCGTTGCGCTTGTATTCGCCGCTCTTGAGCGTGGTGCGAAGTTTATCCAGAAACACACTGGCGCGCGCTTGCTCCACTTCGCTGGCGGTGGGAATGCGGCCGCGCTGAATCTTCATGTTCGTGTAACGCTCGATGTTCCGGATCTGAAACACCTCGCGGCCTGACGCGAACGAAATGGCGCGCCCGCTGCGGCCTTTGCGACCCGTGCGGCCGATGCGATGCACGTAATCTTCGCCGTCGTAAGGCAGGTCGTAATTGAAAACCACTTCGACATCATCCACGTCGATGCCGCGCGCGGCCACGTCGGTGGCCACGAGAAATTCCAAACCGGACTTGCGGAATTTGTTCATCACGCGGTCACGCTGCGCCTGGTTCATGTCGCCATGAAGGCGGTCAGCGGAATAACCCTGCGCGTTCAGATGATCAACCAGATCGTCCACCATGCGCTTGGTGTTGCAGAAGATGATCCCGAGCTTGAGATCGTGAATATCGATCAAGCGCGTGAGCAGTTCGATTTTGTAACGGCGATCCACTTCGAAGAAACTCTGTTCCACCGTGGGAACCGTCATCGCCTTTTGCTCGATGCGAACCTGCTGCGGATCGCGCGTGTATTTCTCGATCAACTGCTGGATGGGGCGAGGGATTGTGGCCGAAAACACGACCGTTTGACGCTCTTTCGGCGTGGCTTGGAGAATCAGTTCGATGTCATCGCGGAAACCCATGTTCAGCATGACGTCCACTTCGTCGAGGACGACCATCTTCAACTTATCAAAGCGCAGTGTGCCGCGGCGCATGTGATCCATCACGCGGCCCGGCGTGCCGATGACGATCTGCGCACCCTGCTTGAGGCCGTAGAACTGGCGTTCGTAGGATTGCCCGCCATAAACCGGGAGCGCGTGAACGCCGCGCTTGAAGGCCGCCAGCTTGTGAATCTCTTCCGAAACCTGCACCGCCAGTTCGCGCGTCGGACAAAGCATCAGCACCTGAACGGCGCGTTCATCGACGTTCACTTTTTCGACTGCGGGAATGCCGAACGCGGCGGTCTTGCCGGAGCCGGTTTGGGATTGGCCCACAACGTCGCGGCCCGCGAGCAGCACGGGGATGGATTCGGCTTGAATCGGCGCCGCCTGCTCAAAGCCCATTTTGTCAATAGCCTTTAGCACTTCAGCGGACAGGCCCAATTCAGAAAACAATTTCGGTGTCATGGTAAATCTTTCGAACGAATGTGTGAATATAGCCCTTCGCACGACAGAAGGAGAGCTATTTCTTGAACCCGTGACAAAGGTGGTTGGATTGAATTCAGTTCAGCGGCGTCCGGGCGTCCTTGGTCCACTCGACATGACCGTCCAGCATCAGGCGATTGCGTCCGCCCGCGTGGGACGTGCGCCCTTTCAATTCGGGAGCGACTGCCGGAATGGTTTTGGGAAAGTAGACATCCACTGCAAGTTCCACGTCCGAAAGTCCGGTTGGGTTGCCAACCGTTGGATTGCCGGATCCTTGCAGGTGCGTGAGCGATTCCGCTTCCGTGCGGCCCCAGAAATTGTCTTCGGGAACCGGATCGTCCGTGCGATCGAAGCGCCACATCCAATAGCGCACGGCCGGCGCATTGGAGCCCGTGTCGATTCGCTGAAACGTTTGCTCCGCCTCCGCGAAACTTGCGGCTTGAGCGGCGGGACAATTCCACACGGACACGGTCGGCAGTTGGTTGCTCAAGACGAGCGCCGCCCAACCCGCGCGGGGATCGCTGGTGTTCGGCCAGATCGCGCCCCACGGCTTGTAGCCCAGGCTGCTTTTCAAGTCGCGTCGATCCGGAAAACGTCCCTCGTTGTCATCGAGAAACAACCGCCACGCGAGACCTTGCTGTTTCAATTGCGAGGTGCAGGCGGTTCGTCGGGCCGCTTGTTTGGCTCGCGCCAGCGCGGGCAGCAACAGCGCGGCGAGAATCGCGACGATGGCGATGACCACAAGCAGCTCGATCAACGTGAAGCCAGCCGAGGCTCGCGTTCCAAATTGTGATTGCTCGCGCGCGCTCACTTGTCGGCCGGTTCCCCGTCGGATGATTTTGCCCGGGTTGTTCAGGACGACGTACAGCAAGCCGTCCGGGCCGTTGGCGACATCGCGAAGGCGCCCGACTTTTTTGAAAAGAACCTCCTGCGAGATCACGGTGCGGCCTTCAAGGCCGTCCACCAAAGGCAAACGCCACCGCCGGCGGCTGGACACTGTTTTAGTCATGGGACGGGCGGAAATATGCCGAACGCTCAACTGCGGTGTCAAATTGAGTTCGTCGAACGGCGCCTCAATTCGGCTGATTTCCGGCCCTGATGGTTGGGAAAACAAGCCGGACGAAATCGCGCCGTGCGTTTCTCAATTTGAGAAGTTCGTCGGTGCGGTCGCAGTGTCACTTCTCGCCGAGAAATTGCATCTGATCCCGCCCGAGGTATCCATAGTCCTTGGAGTAATAGAAGATCGCCTGGCATTTTGAGAAACCTGCCTCCCTTACTTCCTGCAACATCTCCCAGCCGAACGTCTGAAAACACAGACAACCCTCAGACCGTAAAGGGTCACCGTGATATTCAGGAGGGAAATCGTGCAACACCGTTCCATCCTTCCCCAAGCGGGCCCGGATTTTGTTCGCTGGCGAATCGGGATCGAACGGTGTTGAAAACAGCATCCGCCCGCCAGGCCGTAGCACGCGTGCACATTCGCGGAAAGCGGCGCGGTAATCGGGAATGTGCTCAACCACCTCAAAGCTCAAAATCAAATCCAAAGCGCCGGTATCAAATGTAAGTCGCGTCAAATCCTGGTTCATCACGCCACAGTCAGTCGCCCCGAGCGGAATGGAATCCCCGAGAAATTCACTTCCAATGATGGACGGGCACCGTTTCCGCAACTCTCGAAACAGCCGTGTTGTTTGCTCTGTGGCATAGACGCGACCCGTCATCGGAATGTCCCATTTGGACAACAGGTGGATCGCCGCTCTCATCCGATTGGTCAGCCCGCAGCGACGACACGTCAGGTGCTCTCGCCAGTTCACCTTATCCGCGTAACTGAAGGCCCACGAACCGAAGAAATGTGTCCAGCTGTTGCAGACGTGGCAGAACCCGAGTGTTCTGAAGTACTTCGCGCTACCGGAAATGGACTGCTCCAGTCGTTGCCGCTGCCGGATTTCATTGGGCGTCGGCTTCCATTTTCGGTAATCCTCCGGGGATGAAACAGCGTAGAAGGAAGGTTCTGCCGGCGCGCGCCTTACCAATGCTTCGGCGAGATTGAGGCAAAGATCCCGTACGCTGTGCTTCGCGGAAATGATGTAATCGATCATAGTCTTTAGAAGGGATCCTTGGCCGCCTGAACGGCGCTGCCATTTCTCCCCCTCCTTTGTCAACCAACCCCAACCCGTGCCGATTTGGTGAAACATTCCGTTTCAATTTGCGGGGAAATTCTCCATCCAACACTAACGCCTACGACCTTTATTCAATTACTCGCAATTTACAACAAAAATGTCGAATGACGTGATCTCAATTTTTTGCGCGTGTGATAAGCCGATCAAAGCAGGCAACTCGGCCGTTCCCTGCAAATAGGCTTTAGGAACGTGTCCATTGAAGTTAATGTTTGAGAAATGAATGACGAGTCCATCCCGAGCCGGTCCGTGGAGCGCATGTTTCCCTTTGTGCTGCGCTCGCGCATTCTGTTGCTCGGGCGCGATGTCTTGAGTCGCAGCAAAGCCAAGCTGCACTTCGTTCTGATCACGGACGATATTTCCGAGAACAGCCGCCAGGAAGTGCTCCAGGATTTCCGGCATTACCCTGTCGTGCAGCATTACACTTCCGCCGATCTCGAAAAGTTCTTCGGACTCCGAAACGCCAAGGTGGTTGGGTTCCAGAAATCCGGTCTCGCGCAATCCATTTACGCCGAATTGAAGGAATACCGGATCAATCAACCGGTTCCACCGAAACCCAAAGCACCCGAAGCGCCGCCGACGGCTCCGACCGAGTAGCGTCGCCCGCGCCGCACTGGGGTTCACACCCGCGGCTTTTTCCATACTCAACCCCATCGACAACCAGCCGACCGCCTGCAATAACGGACGGCCATGGAGACGCACCGTTTTTTCTCAGGAATTCTTCTTTGCACTTGCCTCAATGTTTCAGCCTCGGCCGAGTTGCCCGATGTCTGGAATGTGCGAAGCGCACCCACCACGAATCAACTGAATGGCGTGACCTACGGCAACGGTTTGTTCGTCGCGGTCGGCAACCACAACACCCTCTTAACCTCCTGGAACGGCATTGATTGGATTGCCCCGTCCCGCGGCAGCACGATCCCGCCATTGTATGCCGTCGCTTATGGCAATGGACGCTATGTGGCGGCCGGCGGAGAAGAGGCGCTCATTCGATCTTCAACGGACGGCATTCATTGGACCAACGGCCTTTCCACGATCGGCATCGATCATCTCTACGGCGTCACCTACGGCTACAATGAGTTCGTGGCCGTCGGCAGCGGACCGCAACCGAACACCAGTTACATACT